>CAOSOP010000014.1 GCA_948525355.1 uncultured Bacilli bacterium
CCGCTCCCTGGGGTCGCAGCCTCGGTGAGGTGATAGGAGGTGGCGAGCAAAAAATATTCTAATAATATGTCGATTTACATATATTTTAATATGAATACTAAGTTAATCTGTCGAAAAATATTAACAAATATCTATGAAGTTATTACAAAGAATATTCTTGTAATACTAATTTATCAACTATTTCTGGCCATTGTCTTTCCTACTGCAATTAATAGATTTCTTCTAATCGGTATCGGTATATTGGCTATAATTAAGATATGGTGGAAGAAATAAACTTTGCCATTTTTTCTACTCTATTTAAAAACCTAAGTGCCTTAGATGTGTCGTTAATATCTTCTTTAATACCAATTGTATTTGTCTTAATCGGAATAAACATCAGTGTTAATAGTTCATATAATTCATATGTAGTCATTTGATATATGGCAAAATATTCTTTTAAAAAGACTGTTGCATCAATTTTATATGATATATCATCTGAAAAAAGAAATAGCAAATCGTTTACTGGTGAACCGAAGGCCATTTTATCGAGTGAGAGAATTTTTTGAGCCTTTACTAAAATGTGTCTGTAATCAAAGTTTTGATATACGAGCGAGAGGTGAAGATCCGTGCTTGTTTTATATGCTTCATCTAATTGGTCCAAATACTTTTTTGCCTGATTAAGTGCTAGATTGAAATGTTGATAATTGTTATAGAAATACCAGTCCTCTGGAGTATGATACTCTTCTCTTTCAATCCTCTTTATTCTTAATTTCAGTTCATTTTCTTTATCATCAATTTGTTTTTGAAGAAAATCTAACTTATCAGTAAAATATCCATCATTAACATTTACTGGAAAGACTGATTGACTATGAAGTTCGGCCAATGATTTTATATAAAAATGCAATCTAATATCTTTGTTTAATATTGTCTCATCATCATAGTAATGATATAGTGCATATCTTTTATCTTCATCATAAAGTATATAGTTGCCATTAACTGTTAAAATTGGTAGATGAAAGACATCGATTTGTAACATATTCAATCGGACAAATATATTTTCTATGTATTCATCATCGTGCATTTTTAAAAGAAATGTTTCATCACTAGTAAATATTTTATATGTTTTACTGGTGATTTTTACCATCGCATCGATGCTTATATTATAGTTTTCTTCAACGAGTTCTTTTTTCATTTAACGATCTTTACAAGTTTACCTTTATATAAATCACCATCTTTGTTCATCTTTCTTAATTCAGTAACATCAATATCGAATTTATTTGCAATATCTTCATAGCTAGTGTTTTCATCCAAAACTTTGTAAAAGAAATAAGAGATGTCATATTTTTCTTTAAACAAAGTGTTCTTTTCTTCTTTTATTTCGCTTCCTTTTAAATCACTACTTGTCGCCATTGCTTCTTCACTTAATTCTCTTGAAGACACTTTATCGTTATTTAATTTATCAATAGTTACTTCCTCTAGTTCAGACATTTCTATATCACTGACACTATTCTCTGTTAGTGGAACAAGCTCTTCTCCAATTACTTCAACACCTTCATTCGCTATTATTCTTTCTATGCTATCAGAAACATCTTTAAATGATTCTACTTCTACATCACTTCTGACTAATGCCTTCATTAAATCGTCTTCAAGTTTCATATCACCTACTTCTTTATATGAAATAACTTTTTCACCATTTCCAAGCAATTCATATCTGATAGTGAAACGGAGTAAATGATCATCGATATTAACGATATAGTCCTTGAACTGCAGTTTTAAATCTTGAGCACAGTCAATCTTCGCAAGTGAAAGAGTTACATCGACATCAATTCTTTCATTCATTTCCTTCGTTTCTAATTCAAAGTTTGCCTTAAAATTGATCTTAATAAATCCCTTACACTTTAATTCTTCTTTATCCATTGAATAATGAATATCATCTTCAATATAGACATCCTTAATCGAAACAATGTGTTCAGGCAATACAATAAGCCTATTAAATGTAATTGGTCGCATAAAAAACCTCCTATATTTAAGTATAGGAGGTAAGTTAAATAAAAATGATAACTAGTTAAGCACAAGTGATAAATCTTTACGAAGCTCATCAATTCCTTCTTTAGTTTTTGACGATACAAAGAAGACTTCATGATTAGTAAAAACCTTATCTTTAACTTGCATAGCTTTTCTTCTTAAAGTGGCATTGAGTTTATCCGATTTTGCAAACACTATTTTAATAGTTAAATCATAACTTTTTGCCATTTCAAATAAATCAAAATCATCGTTCTTTAATTCTCTTAACGGATCTAAAAGAAGATAGATAGCCTTAACTTTTCCTCTTGCATAATCAAAGAAGTCCGCAAGCATTTCCATGAAGTCAAGACTGCCAGCATAACCATAACCAGGTGCATCGACAATATAGTATTTTCCTATTATATCTAAATAGTTCATCTGTCTTGTTCGGCCCGGTTCTTTTGATACCTTCATCAGTTTTTTATTATCACAAATCGTGTTTACAAGGGTAGACTTTCCGGCATTTGATCTACCAATCAAAACAACCATATTTCTATCCTTTAAAAACGATTTACGATCGACTGATGACTTTAAAAACTTTGCTTGACGAAAATCAATCATTCAGTTTTCCCACTCTTTTTTGTTGTTCTGCTTTTAGGTTTTTTATCATCTTCTTCAGTGATTTCTTTTTCAACAGGCATACTCATAAAGATATGAGGTATGATTTGTTCAACATTTTCAACTTCGATAATCTCAATGTTATTTTTGATTTCATCAGGGAGTTCTAAATATTGATTGTGGTTGGTCTTAGGAATCAAAACTAGTTTCAAATGTTCTCTAACAGCAGCTAGTGTCTTTTCTCTTAAACCACCGATTTGCATCGAATTACCACGCAAATCAACTTCACCAGTCATGGCGACAAGATTATTGAGCGGAATATTTGTAACTGCTGATAAAATAACTATCGCTAAAGCACATCCAGCTGAAGGACCATCTTTTGGAATAGCACCCTCAGGACAGTGGACATGGAAATCATGGGTGTCATAATATTTTGGACCGAATCCATATTTCTGGCTTAAGACCTTAACATAGCTGAACGCTATTTGAACTGATTCTTTCATAACATCACCAAGGTTACCAGTATGAATCAATCTTCCTGAACCTTTAGTAACATTACATTCTATCGGTAATAACTCTCCACCATAAGCGGTATAAGCTAATCCGTTAACAATACCAACTTGTCCGCTAACTGAAGCAGTATGGAAATAAATTGGCTTTTTCAAGTATTCTTCAACAACTTCTTTTGTGACTTTGAATGGTGGCTCAACTTTTTTAGAAAGCATATCAACTGAGAATTTTCTCATGATTGTTCCTATTTTACGTCGTAATTCACGAACACCAGCTTCACGTGTATATGAGTCGATGATATAACTTAAACTATCTTCATCAAACTTAATCATCGAGTCAGTTAAACCATTAGCCTCTAATTCCTGCTTTATCAAATGATTCTTGGCAATATGAATCTTTTCAAACAATGTATAGGTATTTAATTCGATAAGTTCCAAACGGTCGCGTAATGGAGCTGGAATACCACCTAAATCATTTGCTGTACAGATAAACAAGACTTTTGATAAATCAAATGGCATATCAAGGTAGTGGTCCTCGAAAAACACATTTTGCTCAGGGTCCAAGATTTCTAAGAGGGCGGCGGCTGGATCACCATGATATCCTCCACCTGTCATTTTATCGATTTCATCAAGTAAGAAGACAGGGTTATTAGTTCCAGCATTTGCAATACCAGCTATTATTCTGCCTGGCAAAGCGCCAACATATGTACGTCTATGACCTCTGATTTCACTTTCATCATAAACACCACCCAAGGCGAATTTGACAAATTTACGATTTAACGCTCTTGCGATAGAGATTGCAAGTGATGTCTTACCTGTTCCAGGTGGTCCATATAAGCAAAGTATTGGAGCCTTTAATGACTTTGTCATCGATTTAACGGCCAAATACTCAAGTATTCTTTCTTTTTGAGTCTTTAGTCCATAATGATCTTCATCTAAAACATTTTTAACATTGATTAAATCATCATTATCTTCACTTGAAACTTTCCATGGAAGTTTTAAAAGTAAATCAAGATAGTTTCGACACATCGCCGCTTCTTGATTAGCGTTACCTAAAAGTTTAAGACGAGATGATTCAGATTTAATTCTATCTATTGCACATTGTGGGAATCGATTAAGACCTTCTCCTAGTGCTTTTTGATATTTAGCATCATTGTCCTCACCATCAAATTCCTTCAATAGTTCACGAACAACCTTTGCCTGTTCTCTTAAAATATATTCTCTTTGTGATTTTGCCAAAGCATTACTTACCTTTGTATCAATTTCCGCTCTAATTGTCGGAGTTTTGTCTAATGCTGAAAGAGCATCTATCACTAAATGATATCTAAATTGAGGATTATTTTCTCGAAGCAAGCGGAGACAGAAATCATCATTCAAATCAAATTCATGAGCATAGATATATGGTCTAGACTCAAGCATAAATTCATCGGAATAGGATGAAAGTGGCTCAAGAACAGGATAATTCTTGCGAATTTCCTCATATTTTTTACGAATCTTATTGTCGTATTTTTCTAATTCTATAGCGCTGACGGCTTGGTCTAGCCTTTCCTCGACATCAACATGGATTAATCCATCTTCACTATCATATCTTAAGCCATGAAGTGTACAAGGATATATTCCAGCAAAAACAGCAACTTTTGATTCAACATCATCGTTTTTTACAACGTTTTTGTATTCTCTAAATTCACAGACACATGCAAAGCATGAAATGAGTGGAACAGAAACTTCGTCAATTTTTGATGGATCATCAAATAAGTCCATGCTATTAACAAAAGCTATGACAAAGTTTTCTACAGTATCAGCATGTTCGAGTGCTTTCTTGAAATATGGATGATTAATAGTTATATCATAATTATTGCATGGTAATGCAACTCCTAATGTACTTGGTAAAACTATAAGGCTCATATTACCTCCCTCCTTATATTGCTAAAATGGGCGGGACATTTTACTTCCCGCCGTTTCTATTACTTCTCTTCTTTTTTGCTAGCAGTAGTTTTCTTTGCTGTACTACTTGTCTTTGGCTTTGCTGTTGAAGCCTTTTTTGCTGCAGGCTTTTTTTCCTCTGCAACTTCTTTAACTTCAGCACCATCTTCGGCCTTAACTTTACTAACAACAGGATTATCCTTTAAAAGGATCTCCATTAATTTATTATTGGACAATTGTCTAATAATATTATTAACTGCCGCTCTGCTACTTGAATTAGTAGGATTCTTGCGATAATCGTCAAGAACACTTGCATAATAGGAATTCTCTTTAGCTGCATTATCTAAATCTTCATTTGTAATGGTGATTCCATTTGCAATGCATAGCTCATCAAATATTGCAACTCTTTTAATATCCTCTTCAGCAGTAGCAGAAGATTCTACTCTAATAGCATCTTCGCTAGTATTTGTTAATTTATAGTAATCATTAATAGAAACGCCTACTTTGTAACACAACTTACGAATTTCATTAAGTCTTTGTGCCACACGAGCATTGATCTCATAATCAACGAGCATGCTGTTGATTACGACCTTTGAATCCTTGGTAATTAAATCGATGATTTCATTGAACATGCGAATTGAATATTCTTGTTCTTCTTTCTTTACTAAAGATTCTTTTATCTTTTCTTTTAATTCTTTCAAGCTAGAAGCGTTATAGGTTGTATCACTTTTAGCTAGTTCATCGTCGATCTTTGGATAAACTTTAGACTTAACTGATAAAACCTTTACATCAAAGTGAGCTGGCTTATTAGCTAAATCAGCGATATAGTTTTCTGGGAAAACGATATCAACACCCTTTTCATCACCAGCACAAACGCCGACTAATTGATCTTCAAAATCGCCGACAAATGTGTGAGTGCCAAGCTCTAACTCATAGTTCTTTAAATTTCCACCTTCAAAACTATGATTATCGACATAACCGATAGCATCGATAGAAACAATATCACCTAACTGAGCTTTATATCCATCTTCTTTTTCTGAAATAACACCTTGTTCTTTAGAAAGTCCTTCGAGCACTTCGTCAATATCCTTGCTTGTAATGCTCTTTTTCTTAGCGGTAACCTTTAAACCCTTGGTTTTTCCAAGTGTTACAGTAGGTGTTGAAACATATTGATATACCAATGTGTAAATATCTTTCTTTTCATCATATCTGACACTAACACTTGGTTGGACGATTAAAGAAACACCGACATTGCTTGGTGCACCTTCTAATAAACTCTTATTAACTGATTTTACTAAAAGATTAATCATCTTATTATAAATATCTTCAACCTTGACATATTTTATAGCTTCAGCAAATGGAGCCTTTCCTTTTCTAAACCCCTTGACCTGAACATTTTCAGCAAGTAATTGCTGTGCCTTTAATACAAATGGTTGATAGTCTTCCTTACCACAATCTACTGTGACAATTAAGTAACCTTCATCTGTTACTTTAAATGTTTTTTGCATAGTAACTCCTCCGTAAACACAATCTTTTTTATTATAAAACTAAAAGGTTTAAAAATCAATTATAAACATTTTAAACTTTATATAACTTTAGTTCTTTAATTTTGTTAAATGCCAAATATCATTATTATACTCATTGATTGTACGATCACTTGAGAAATAACCTGAGTTAGCAATATTGATTAAGCACATCTTTGCCCACTTCAATTGGTCAGCATATAATTCTTCAGCCTTTTTACTAGCTTCTAAATAACTATCGAAGTCTTTAAGAATAAAATATTCATCACCACGATACATGACCTCATCAAAAATCATTCTGAATTGATCATGATACTTAGCAAATGATTCATCGACTAATGAATCCATTATAGTTTTGATGTTTGAATTTGAATTATAAACATCCCATGGGTTATATGAATTATGATATTTAATTTCACTGATTTCATTTTCATGAAGTCCAAAGATTATCGAATTCTCATCTCCGACCAACTGATTGATTTCAACATTAGCGCCGTCGAGTGTTCCAAGTGTTATCGCACCATTGATCATAAATTTCATATTAGAAGTACCACTTGCTTCCTTACCAGCGGTAGAAATTTGTTCAGAAATATCTGCCGCAGGGATGATGCATTCTGCCTTGCTAACACCATAGTTTTCAATAAAGACAACTTTCATAAACTGACTTACATATGGGTCATTATTTACCTTATCAGCTACAGCTAAGATTAATTCGATGATCTTTTTAGCATAGACATAACTTGGAGCAGCTTTTGCACCAAAGATGAAAGTATGTGGACTGATCTTAAATGACTTATCCATCTTTAATCTCTTATAGTAGTGGATAATTCTAAAGACATTGAGCAATTGTCTTTTATATGCGTGAAGTCTTTTGATTTGAACATCAAAAATGGAATTTTTATCAACTTCAATGCCGTTTTCTTTCTTGATCAAAGCGATAAGCCTTTCTTTATTATCAAGTTTAATTTGGCTTATCTCTTTTAAAACCTTTTCATCGTTTTGATACTTTAACAGATCTTTTAATTTATCAGGATTATTAATCCATTCACTGCCGATTAATTTGCTCACAAGTGAAGATAATTTAGGATTAGCGCATAAGAACCAACGGCGATGGGTTATACCATTTGTCTTATTGTTAAACTTATGTGGATAAATTGAATACAATTCTTTAAAAGTTTGCTCTTTTAAAATAGTTGTATGTAAATTTGCGACACCATTGACCGAAAAACATACATGAATAGCCATTTGACACATATTGATGTTTCCATCTTTAACGATCATTGAGTTTTGAATAACGCTCTCATCAAGATTGCTCTCGCGCATTTTTATTATCATTCGACGATTGATTTCTTCAATAATCATATAAATACGTGGACAGAGGTTTGCAACATAATGTACTGGCCATTTTTCCAAAGCTTCGGCCATAACTGTATGATTTGTAAACGCAAAGCATTTTTCGCATATAGCATATGCCTCATCCCAACCATAACCATGTTCATCCATCAATAATCTCATCAGCTCAGGAATAGCAAGAATTGGATGAGTATCATTCAATTGGAAGACGTATTTATCTTTAAGATTATCGTAGGTATGATATGTACGGTAATGATTGCGCAACATACTTTGCATACCAGCAGAAACCAAAAAATACTGCTGTCTTAGACGGAGCAAACGACCTTGTTCTGTCGAATCATCAGGATATAAACCATGAGTTAAATCCTTAACAAAAGTCAAATATCCTTGGAAGTCATGTGTGTTTGGTAGATGCTCATCGGCAGGTTCCGCAGACCATAAGCGCAATGTGTTAGTGATGCCGTTTTGATAACCAACAACAGGAATGTCATATGGAATAGCTAATACAGATAATGCGTTGACTGTGCGTGAACGAATTTGACCGTTTTCATCTTGATAAGTCTCAGCATTTCCGTAAAACTTAACTTCAACCGAATGCTTAGGCTTTCTAATTTCCCATGGATTTCCGTTTAAGAGCCACTGATCGGGAATTTCTTCTTGATGACCATTAGAAATCTTTTGGCGGAAGAAACCATAATCATAGCGGATACAGTTTCCATGTCCAACGAGGCCTAATGAAGCGATAGAATCTAAAAAGCAGGCGGCAAGACGACCCAAACCACCATTTCCAAGTCCAGCATCACTTTCTTGATCTTCAAGTTCATTAAAATCAATTCCTAAATCTGCTAGACCATCTTTAACTATATTATATATATTCTTATTGATTAAGTTCGAGGTTAATAATCTTCCGATTAAAAACTCCATTGAGAAATAGATGAGTTGTTTAGCTTTTTGATCAACAACTTTTTCTTTACAATTTTTTGAATCGATATTTGCATAATCTCTAACCATTGTACCAAGAACATCATAGCATTCAGAAATGTGTGAATCGCTTGGATCACGGCCATATTTTGCTACAACTCTTTGACAGAACTCTTTTTTAAAACTCTCTTTTGATGAAAACATATCTTCCTCCTATTTATTTGTTCTCTTTCTTTTCTGTGACTTTACTGCTCTTTTTCTGATACTTTAAGAAGATACCAGCGAACGAAGCAAGTTTTAATGATATACGATATGGTTGATTCTGGTATTCACCATTAAATGTTTTTAATGGAGTGAAATTGCATTGATTCCAACCACCATAGACATCCTTATCAGTATTGATTATTTCTTTATACTCACCTTCATAAGGAACCCCTATATCATAGATGCCATAATAATTTGGCGTCATATTAAATATAAATATGAAACAGTCATCTTCTACTTCTCTTTTAAAAACAATAACCGATTGTTCAGAATTATTGCATGAAATCCACTGAAAATGAATCGGGTTATACTCTTCAAAATACAGTGCACGATGATTTCGATAAACCAAATTCAAATCTCTTATAAGCCTAGACACCGAGTCGTGCTTAGGGAACCTTTTTAATTCCCAAGGTAAACTCTTTGATTCATTCCACTCATCAAATGAAGCCAATTCATTACCCATAAAATTAAGTTTCTTTCCAGGATGAGCAAATTGATATGCATATAGATTTCTTACACTGGCGAATTTGTTGTCATAATCGCCCCACATCTTATTTATTATCGTCCCCTTACCATGAACAACTTCATCATGTGATAGAGGCATAATGAAATTCTCGCTATAAAAATACGCCATGGAGAATGTCAATTGATTGTGGTGATATGAACGATATATTGGATCTTTTCCATAATACTTTAGCGTATCATTCATCCATCCTAAATCCCACTTATAGTCAAACCCTAGACCATCATAGCCTTTCGTGACTTGTCCATAAGCAGAAGAGTCTTCGGCAATCATCATCACATCGTTATGCATATCATGGATTTTATAGTTGAGCCTTTTGATAAAATCAACCGCACCTTGATTAACTCCTCTTGAAGCATTGCCATCATAATAGATAATATTGCTGACCGCATCAATTCTAATTCCATCGACATGGAAATACTCTATAAAGAAATTCATCGATGACATTAAAAACGAACGAACAGGATCCTTTCCTAAATCAAAGTTCTTCGATCCCCACTGAGAAAACTCATTTTCATTGTTATATTCATAGACTGTAGAACCATCAAATCTCTCTAAACCGTGTGAATCGACAGCAAAGTGTACTGGAACAAAGTCTAAAATAACACCAATTCCTGCTTCATGCATACGATCAATAAAACTCATAAACTGCTTCGGATTTCCATAACGAGAATCAACAGAATAATATCCGACAACTTGATATCCCCATGAACCATCAAACGGATATTGAGTTATAGGCATGACTTCGACATGAGTAAATCCATTCTCTTTACAGTATTCAATAAGACGAGGAGCAATTTCTTCATATGATAAGAAGCGTCCATCGACCTGACCTAACCACGAACCTAAATGCAATTCATAAATAGACACAGGTCGGTCAAAGTTTCTATTCCTCTCTTTCAAAAATTTATCATCATGGAATATAAAGTTTTCAATATCAAAAGTTCTTGAACATGTTCCTGGCCGAAGTTCTGAGAAAAATCCGACAGGGTCAGCTTTATCTAAAAACCTTCCATCAGAAGTTTCAATATGGTACTTGTACGATTGGTATTCTTTACATCCTTCAACAAACACCTCATAAAGTCCACGATCATCGACTTTATTCATTAAATGTGAATACAAATTCCAACCATTAAAATCACCTAGTAATGTTACGCTTCTTGCCGACGGCGCATATACTCTAAACCAAGCACCATTCTTTTTATCAAGTTTTCCAAAATGACAGCCTAGATGTTCATATGCTCTCGTCGCCTGTCCTAATAAATAATCATCAAACCAAGAATATCCCATGTCCATACCCTCTATTACCTTTTAAATTATAAACCATAATCGTTTCCACTTCTAGTATTAAATAGTTTTTATAATATTATTTTTTATTAAAGCGGTTTCGCAAAATTTTCATTCATTTTCTTTATCATATCATATATTGTGCATCATAATACTAAATCATAACTACTTATCCTTTTATACAAATGAAAAAGAAGTAAAAACAACTTTGAAAACAATTGATAGGTTGCTTCTCAATTTATATCAGTGATTTTACTAGATGATTAAATTTAACTCTTTAAATGCACATAATTACTTGTTACAATAGAACCTATGAAAAGCACATATATTACCATTAAAGTCGACGAAGGAAAACTTGAAGAGATACGTGAATTTTATGATATCGAGTATACAACCGATGAAAAGAATCCCTACCTCATCTTTGAAACAAAAACATTCGATAATGTCATTGTCAAAGCTTATAAAAGCAAAAATCATTTTTCTATTACCTTCTCTGGTTTAAAAGAAGATGTCATCAATGAAGCGATGATTTTTGAAGATGAAGATGTCATCAAATCTTGCCTTGAAGAAAAAGGTGATGATGATGAAAAGAAGATGAAAGAAAAGGGTTATAAAGATATTTTCTCGCAAATCGGTTCAGATGAAGTAGGTGTTGGTGATTTGTTTGGTCCATTAGTCGTCTGTGCGGCATATACAAATGCTGATGATATAAAACTTCTTGAAGAACTCGGCGTTAAAGATTCTAAAAAACTCAGTGATGGCAATATTTTAGAAATTGGTGAAAGACTTTGCCAAGAGATAAAATCCTCTCTCATCATCTGCTCTCCCAACAAACTCAATTCATTGAAGGAAAAAGGCTGGTCAATGCATAAAATCATGGCCAACATCCATAATCAATGCCATATGAATATTTTAAAAAATTCATTTATACCGAACTCGACAAAAATATATGTCGACCAATTTGAATCAAGTGAACTCTATTTTAAATACCTCGTTACAGAGAAACCAATTGAATCTCATCCATATCACTTTGAAACAAAGGGCGAACAATTCTATCCATCAATCGCTGTCGCATCCGTTATCGCGCGATATCACTTTCTCTTAGAATGGGAAAAGATGGAAAAAGAATTAAATATATCAATTCCAAAAGGTGCGTCGATATCAACCGATAAAGTGCTTCAAACTTTAATCAAAACACACGGTAAAGATAAGATTAAACCCTATGTCAAAACATTTTTCCGTAATTACAAGGACTTAGAGGATTAATTTCTAATATTTTGCATTAAAGCTATTTATATCAACGCTTTTTTCGTGTATAATTATATAAGAATTTAAAGCGAGGTTATTTATGAGACTAAATAAGGCAATAAAAAGTGTATTACTACTTGCACCTATTCTTCTAGCTTCCTGTGAACCTAAACCTTCTACAGACAATGGAAATTTAAGTTCTCCAACAACGACTACACCTACGACAAATACCACAGGTCCAACGACTGATGATATAATCGATGATGGAAATTTACATTCGGTAAACAATAAAGTATTCCCTATGGGTACAAAAGACGATCCATTTACAAATGGTGTTTGTAAAAGTTTAAATATACATCTTTTAGAGATGAATAAAAAATATGGAGATTCACTAATTATAAAATGTGCAGCTGAAAAGAAAGAAGACGATTTCACTATGCTCATCGATGTTGGTGATGATACTGATGGAAAATCCGCTGTAAACGATGCTTTAAAAACTATTGCCGATAATGAAATCGACTTCGCTGTCTTTACCCATGGCCACGCAGACCACATTAACGGATTTGAAAATGCTATTGGTAAAAATGTTGATAATGTCACTATAAAAAATATTTTAGACTTTGGATATAAATATGAAACAAAATCATACACAACAAAGTATGAACAATATCGTGACAAGTATGTCAAAGAGAAAAAGGCTAATTATTGCACTGCTTTTGATGCAGTAAATAATCGTGTCTGCTCTTCAAAATACTACTTAGCTCAAGATTTAACTTTTGAGATATTTGATACAGGTCATTATATAAATAATCCTGGAACAATAATCAAAAACGCAGGTGCTAATGACACTTCCATCGCTGGAATTCTTAAGTATAAAGACTTCTCATTCTTTTTATCAGGCGATTTAGATCAAGAGATTGATCTATTAAAACTCAATCCGAATCTTGAAACCGTAAATCTTATGAAAGCTGGACATCATGGATCTGATACATCCAATTCCGATAGCCTTCTTCAAAAGATTAAGCCAGAAAACATCATTATTTCTGCCGCTGCTGTGGCAAAGGCTAATCCAGATAAACCTGGCACATACTATTTAGATGGTAGAGCTAACGATCATCCAAATCCAATAGCACTAAAAAGAATGTTCAACAGTTCTGCTGGTACTAATGTCTATACGAATCTTACTATGGGAACAATAGTTGTCGATGTCGATGTTACTACACTTCAATATACAATTACTGGTCTTGGAGCCAATCGTCTCGTCTACGAAATTTCTAGCGAGTCAGGTGAAGTAATTAAAACCAAGGAAGAAATCAGAGAATTTGAAAAAACGGCTAAATTAGTTGATACATATTTTTATAATAATGTGCAAATACTTAATAAAGGAAACAAAACTCTAAAGGAATTGGTCGATGCATTATGAAAAAAAGAACATTTTTAATAACAGGCATAGCAACTGCATTAGTTGTTGCTGGAACACTCACTGGTGTGGGTATATATATTAACAATCAAAACTCTACTGAAGTAACTCTTAAAATTATGGAATCAAACACTTCAAACATTATGATTGAAGGAGCAAACAATGTTCGTTCAAATGGAGGACAATCCATAATGATTAGAGGTAAAACTGAATACTCTAAAATCCTAGTTGATATAGGATCAACTTACTATAGTGAAAACTTAACACTGAAAAATATTACTGAAGAGTATAACAGCGTTATTGATACTCTTATATTAACTTCAATTACTGAAGAATATAATGGAGGTGTTAGATCATTTTTTGAATCAACTCGTTACCCTCTTCCTCGTGTAAAAACATTTTACTATCCTGGATATAAGGTTGAAGGTGATGATACATCTGATTATATCGAAAAAATATTAATTCCAAAGTTAAAAGCACAAGGTACTACAATATGTACGGCTAAAGATGCTATTGATGGAAACGGGTATTGCGAAAGTGTATTTAACTTAAGTAAAAACTATGAACTACAAATACTTGATACAAGACAATATACAAGTGAATATCTAACTGTAGCTGACGATGAAAATATATTTGATAAAAAGCAAGAACACAACATGGTTTTATCAATAAATGATAAATCAGATTCATCATATATTATGATGGATGGTGGGTTAGATGAAACATCTATGAAAAAGTTTAACTCAATTTATAAAGGATTGAATGGTAAAATAAAGGCCTGGATTCTTTCTAATCAAAGATTTTCCACCTATATTAATACCGAGTTTTACTTTGGATTTAAACCAAAAACAGCAATATTTACTTCTTCGTCATACTCTCTCCCACCTACTTCAATTTATAATCGAATGACAATTGAAGAGTTTAAAGCGCTATTGAATACTTGTAAAAAAAGAATATACACACCTTTAACAATGGGAACAATGACCATCTCACTAAAGACAAGCAAGGATATGTCGATTAAAGGTTCTGAAATTACAATGTACAATGCTATAAACAATACTGAAAATGAACCATTTATTTATTCAGACATTGTAAGAAGAAATAAACAGCTTTGTACAGCAATTCAAGAAATTTTAGGAATAGATGTTTCCTATAAATAATTTTGACAGTGTTGGCTTCGCCTTTTTGTGGGTTCTGAAAATTCTCGGGCCAGCCTGGTATTTCAGTGA
>CAOSOP010000015.1 GCA_948525355.1 uncultured Bacilli bacterium
TTGCTTTAGATGAAAACGGAACACATTTTGCGAAGGTTGAAGGAACAGGACTTCCAAGTGCAAATGATTTCAGATCTGTTTATTCAGATATAATAGAAAAGGGAGCAATTATAATACATGATATATCATCAACGGGAGATGCATTTAAAGACAATATAGAAATGACATATAAGTCAAAAACAAAAAAAGGATTTAAGATGTTAAATATAATAAATTCATTTTGTGCACAAATTAGAAGGATGTTTTTTTACCATTGTGGAATACGAAAAAGGAATATACAAAAGCACTTAGATTTCCTGTGTTACAACATAATGCAAAGTGAACGAGGATATAAAGGAAAGACAAGGTTAATGGATGAAACAATATTCTATAGTGGAATTAACCTTATAAGAAAAGGATTAATTCAAAAATCAGCAACACTTTAGTTTATTATTCTGAATTAAGCTGTAAAATGCTATAAGTGTAGGTTCCATTAGTCCATGGCGAAATTGTATTTCTTCCTCTTCCTGTGAATTCGTATCTAATTGGCGCTCCCGCGCTTCCACCCACCCCATTTCGTCCGCTGCCAGGGGCAGCTCCCTCAACGGGGTGGGTGGAGGAGGTTGGGGCGAGCAAAGAAAAAAGGTATAGCAACTTACCATACCTTTATATTTTTAATTTAACTTATTAACAAAATCCTGAATCTCAACTACCTTGTCTAATTCTTCCCATGGAAGTTTTATATCTGGTCTGCCGAAGTGACCATAATTAGATAAGTCTTGATATTTAAAGCTAGGTGTATTCATTTTAAACTTATTAATAATACCAGCAGGAGTAAAATCAAATAAATTATATAGAACTTTTAATATCGAGTCTTTTGATACCTTTTCAGTATTAAATGTTTCTACTGCAATAGAAACTGGTTCACTTACACCAATTGCATATGAAAGCTGTATTTGAACCTTGTCCGCAAGATTAGCAGCAACAATATTTTTCGCAGCATATCTAGCTGCATATGTAGCAGATCTATCGACTTTTGTTGCATCTTTACCTGAGAAGGCTCCGCCGCCATGTGGACAAGAACCACCATAAGTATCGACAATTATTTTTCTTCCAGTAACACCAGTATCACCAGCAGGACCACCTAAAACAAATCTGCCTGTAGGATTAATTAAAACTTTAAAATCTTTGTTCATTCCAAAAGATTCTACAACTGGGAAAATGACATTGCTAAGCACTAATTCCTTTAATTCATCAAGGCTGATGCATTCTTCGTGCTGAGTTGAAAAAACAATCGTATCAATTCTAGGTTCTTGATTTGAATAATCTATTGTTACTTGTGATTTCATATCTGGACAAAGATGACATGATGGATGTTCATGACGATAGATGCTTGCGGTTCTAACTAATTTATGTGCCATAACTATTGGAAGTGGCATAAGATTCTCAGTCTCAATCGAAGCGTATCCAAACATGATTCCTTGATCACCTGCACCAATGGATTGATGGTCATAACTCTTGTTTACGCCTTGAGCAATGTCTGGCGATTGAGCCGTAACATAGACCTCAATATCACAAGTATCAGCATCGATACCATTTTTTGCATCAAAATAACCAATTTTTCTAAGGATGTTTCGAGCTATTTCTTTATAATCAGGCGTATGTGATGAAGTAACCTCACCAGCAATAACAACCTTTTGATTTGTGACCATAACTTCGACTGCTGTACGTGAATTCTTATCAAAATATAGGCATTCATCTAATACAGCATCTGCGATTTGGTCGCATATTTTATCTGGATGTCCCTCGGACACCGCTTCAGAAGTAAAAAGTATTTTTGGTTCCATAATTCCCCCTCGCGGGAAACTATTTCCCGCTTATTCTTCTTTATTTTCGTCTTTATCGTCGACAATGCGTTGATATAAAAGCTCCGCACCATCTAAACCTGTAATCTCACTGACAACAGGTAAATCCATTCCGGATTCAAGCAATATTTTTGCTAATTCAAATTGTCTTTCTTTTTTGCTCTTCATAATATTTCACCACCTACTTAAAGTATGTGATGAACATAAGAGAATATACTTATTATTGAGCAACTAATTGACCATTCTTTATTTCTTGTAAAGCAGTTGCTAGTTGGTCTGGACATGATGTCATTTTATTATTACATTTAATTCCTTTTAATGATTCAATAACTTCATCGACATTTCGTCCACTAACTAAAGCACTGATTCCTTTTAAATTACCATTACAGCCGCCAATAACTTCTAGCGACTTAATTGTTTCACCATCAATTACTATTTTCATTTGGCGTGAACATACACCAGTAGTATTATATAAATAAGTTTTCATTGTTTCCTCCATTTAAAATATATCACATGTATATATCGTTTGTCATTAATTTAGCGCTTATATCCAAGTCTCTTATTGATTGGTGGAACGCTCTTTAACAAAATATCTGCCAGTATTGCTAATATAAACCCAGATAACATACTTAAAGCTCCTAGCACTGGGAAATAAGAGATGAGGTAAGGTGTTGATGTGATAAGACAATACATCAAGACTTGTCCTAAGACATGGAAAACCGCCGCACAAGTCGAGGTTCCATAAATACTGCACCTAAATACTTTAGCATAAATTATTGTAGCAAGTATTGATAATAGCGCACCTCCACACGAGAGAAAGAAAGCTGTTCCAAACCCAGTTGAAATCAATGCTACAATCAAGACACGACTTATTGTAGTGACTAAATAGTACTGCCAACCAAGATAAAACAAAGCGAATACTCCGACAATATTAGCCAGACCTAATTTAAACCCAGGTATCGGTATTGGGAGCGGAATTAATGTTTCAATATAGTGAAGTAAAACTGCAAGTGCTGTTAATAGCGCAGTATAAGAAATCTTTTGCACACTCATATATCAAACTCTCCATCAGCTGTTCCCTTAATAATCGCCATAAACGAATTCGGAAGGCAAACTATTGGAAGATTGCTAAGTTTAATCTTTCCTTGAGTTGAACAAAGCTTTTTTTTACTCGTCTCTTCGATGACCTGAATAGAATTATCTTGTATCGCCAAAACAATTGTTTCGCCTTGAAAATCAGTAAAACCTTCATAATCGCAATTATCTGCACTGGTTGAACTCTTACAGAAAGTCACTTTTCTATTAACATTTAAATCAAAAGTATCGACTAATTTATTGCGATAATAAACTTCAACTGTATCACCGCCTGTTTGTGGAAGCAAGAATATTGTTCCCACAAACGTAGCGATGAGCAAAACAAGTGTAATTCCTATTGATATTACATCACTAAGATGATGTTTGCAAAAGGAAATGAATTTCATTATAGTTCTACTTTTAATGTATTTCCGTTAGCATCAGGAGTAGATTCTAAATAGTCCTTTATTTCCTGTGCTTTATCTTTTTTTATTACTGCACAACGAGTGACCTTCTTTTCTTTTCCCTCAACGATTGCATCGGCTAAACCCGAACAACCAGGAAATCCACAAGCGCCACAGTTAGCATTTGGTAAAAGTTCAAGAAGTTTTTCCTTTCTTGGATCTTCTTCAACTTTGAGGTAACGATTCGCCAAGGCCAAACATAGTGCCAAGACTATCGCTATAGCAGCTGTGATTAAAACAGCCCACAATATCAATATAGGTTCCATATTAATCTCCTTTATCATTTTCTTCTTCGCTACTATTATTCTCATCTTCTATAGTTTTTTCCTCTTCAGCATCTGATTTCTTAGATTGAGAAGTAAAAGCCTTCTTTAATGAAAGTTCCTCTTCACGAGAAGAACAAGAAAGCATACAAGAAGCACAACCACCTTCAAGCAAGTCCTTTGGACAATCATCCGGTATTTTTGTCTTTTTGTTTATAAGGAATATTACGACAAAGATGATAAATAGTGCGAGAAATATACCTAGCCCAGCTAGAACTTTAATTATCATATAACTCCAGAGAAACCATAGACAGCTAGTGCCATAATAGCAGTAGTGATTAAACCTATTGCAGCACCTTTGAAGTTATAAGTAGTATTACTTGTCTCAAGTCTTTCTTGAATGCAAGAGAAGATCATGATGACGATGAAATAACCAAGTGGTACACCTAATACTGTACCTAATACTTCTAAGAAAGAAGCAGGATCACTCATGCCACCAACTTGAAGTGCAAGTCCTAAAACAACACAGTTAGTCGTGATTAATGGCAAGTATATTCCTAATGTCTTATAAAGACTTGGGAAGAACTTTTTAATTATAAGCTCTGTTAATTGGACAAGACTTGAAATGACAAGAATAAAGACAATGGTTGACATGAAGTCATAAATGCCTATTGCTCTTAATGCAAATCCAAGTCCCCAAGAGATGAGTCCTGAGAGAACACAGACAAATGTTAAGGCCACGCCCATTCCAAATGCCGAAGAACTCTTTTTTGAAATACCTAAATAGGAACAAAGTCCCTTATAACCTGCTAAGACAGAGTTAGAAACTATCATTGATCCTAGAAGTGCGGTGTAAAATGCGGCCATTATTTTACCCTCCTTTCACTCTTTTGACATTCGACAATATCGTGAAGTGTTGTGAATGTATTCTTTAATGCTGTATCAGAATTCTTTGAAGGTACTTTAGTCTTTAAAAATAGTGAGAAGACACCGATAACAAGACCAAAGGTTAAGAAACCACCAATACCTTGAACCATGACACTAGCAGCATATTTTTGTAAAGGCAACCATGCGACTTTTTGTTCAGCATTGAAAGGATTGACAAGAGTGAATCCACCAGTTCCTAATAACTCTCTAAAGAAAGCGATGGTGACACATGCAATACCAAATCCAATAGCCATACCTAATGCATCTAAGATTGAGTGGACGATGGTATTTTTACTAGCAAAAGCTTCACCACGTCCTAATATAATGCAGTTAACTGTAATCAAAGGAATAAATACACCTAATGATTCAGAAATATCAGGGGCAAAGGCCTTTAATAAAAGGTCAACTATTGTAACAAGTGTTGCGATAATGACGATATAAATTGGAATTCTAATCTCATTTGGCACAATCTTTTTGATTGAAGAAATGATGATATTAGAGAATAAGAGAACGAATAAGACGGCGATGGTCATCATCAAAGCATTGATGATAGAAGTCGTAGCAGGAATAACAGGACAAAGTCCTAAAAGCATAACTAAGACAGGATTATCCTTTAAGATACCTGAAGTAAAGACATTGAAGGCTTTTGAATGCTCTTTCTTTACTTTTTTAGTTTGCTCAGTGCTTGTAACACTAGAATTGTTGTTTTCCATTCTTAGTTACCTCCTTTAATAAACATTACAATTTCATGTAACGCTGTATAGTATCCATAAGTACTTTGAGTTGCACCAGTAACTAATTCGTTATCAGTCGTTTCCTTAGGATTTTCAAACTTAGATATTGGTAAACCACTACCACTAATCTTAATAAAGTTCTCGATGAACTTATTAGCTTGATCTTTATTGATTGAACTATCAAGACCATTAGTAGTTCCATCAATTAAAATGTCACTACCATAGGCAGGGGTTCCGCCGATGCCATTGATGACAATCTTAGTGAAATAAGTTGATGTGCTATCAACTGTAGCAGACAAATCAATGCTAGCAAATCCAAGCCCATCAAATGTTTTCTTAATACGATATTCATTTTCCCCAGTTTTTTCAAGGATGTTAATTGTGGCTTGATTTGCCTTAAGGTGATTATAAAGACCATTAAGCATTAAGAAGTAGCCTCTTGCGGTATTAGGAGCAGCACAATCTTCAAATGTGCCTTTCTTAACTTCAGCCTCAAGTGAGCCACTGAAATTTTTGAATGTTACTGTTTTACCAGCGGTTACAACACTAGAAGTTGTAAACTTATCGGTAGCAGTTCCATCTAAGACTTTCTTACCTTCGCCAGAATTTTCAGTATCATCTTTTTCAAGAAGAGTTACTGACTTAATCTTAATTGATGTAGAAGAATAACTAAACATTCCCTTAACATCCAAGACAACTTCAGCTTTCATCGATGCATAGTTTGCTTCACTTACAGAACTTACAACACATTTAACTTCGTCAAATCCAACTTCTGTAACTGAAGAAACTTCAACAGTTGAAGTGACTTCTGAAGATTTGATTCTGTTCTTTTCATCTGCCAAAGCAATATCCAATGCAGCTTGAACAACAGGAACAGTGAGTTTAGCCGAAGCACCAGCGCTGATAGCTAAATCTTTTAAATCATCGCCTGGAAGGTAGGAAGAATCCCAACCGAGTTTATCAGCTAATTTATTAATAGCATTAACTCCTAAACCATCTTCACTTCCACCAACCTGAGCCAAACCGATAACAGCTGATTCAAAGACTCCAACAACAAGTTCTAGATTGCCGCTATAACCAGTAGTTGTTTCCATATGATAGACAAGACCTAACTTATCATCACTAGTAGTAACGCGGAAACACCTGATTATCTGAGAATTAAATTCAGCAGGAGTGCTGCTAATTGGGTTAGGATCAACAACATCCTTATCATTTCTATCATAAATCAAAGTATAGTTCTTGTTATCTTTAAAGAACTTACCAATCTTGTTGGTTATTTTTCTTGTTTTATTGTTTTCAATATATGGTGCTGCGAGGTAGTTGACAGCAGCAAGGCTTGCTGAACAAACGATACAAACACTTCCAAGAAGCACCGGGAAAAGAATATAATTGCTGATTTTCTTTTTCATTATTCAATTACCCCCTCTAAAGAAGCCATTTCAGAATAGACCATTTCAAACTTTTCGTTGCTTGTCATTCTGATATTTGCCTTCTCTTCTGGTTTTTCACTTGCCTTATGAGCATCAATATATAAACCTGTTCCGATACCTGAGCCGATGACAAGAAGGGACAAGGCGGCGATGGATACATATTGATAGACCATTTTTTGATTGGTCTTGCGCGAAAGCATACGATCAATCACTGGTGCTAACATATTTGCAACAAGGATTGAATATGCAACACCTTCAGGAGCACTGCCGAAGTATCTTATCATCGCTGTTACAAAAGCAGCAATCAAAGCGAATACAATCTTGCCAGTACCGCTGACTGGAGAAGTTACAGGATCCGTGATACAGAAAACTGCACCAAATAAGATACCACCAAAGCAGATTTGACGGAAAGCAAACTCTAACGATCCGACAAAACCATGTTTACCAGTTACACCCATGAAGAATGCAAAGATAAATAAAGAAACGACATAAGTAAGAGTTAAACGATAATCGATAACTTTTCTTATCATCAAATAGATACCAAGGATTATCAATAAGAATGCCATAGTTTCACCTAAAGCACCACGATAATTACCTAAGAACAAGTCTAAATTAGATAATTGGTCAGTATACATACCTAACCAACCAGAACTATTAGCTATTCCATTGATAGTAGCACCAGTAGAAATATCTGTACCGACTTTTACTGCTGTTCCGTTAGCAATTTCTTGGCTAAAGCAAATAGTTGCGAAGATACGACCAGTTAATGCCGGGTTAAATATATTTGATCCAAATCCACCAAACACCATCTTTCCGATGAGTTCACCGACTAAAATAGAGATGAACATAACATGTATTGGTGTATAGACTGGGAACAAAAGCATAGTAATCAATGGGGTTACATAGAAATATGAATGTGTGACAGTTCTTTTTAAAGCTGTTAGCCACATATTCTGTTTCATTGCCTCTTCATATGCCTTTAAAGTCTTACGATCAATAAGGATGATTCCAAAATACTCGACTGCAAATGCTGTGACAAAGCAAACAAGAGTATTGAGGAAAATACGCAACATATATTTACCAGTATCAGCACCACCTTTAATTCCATAATAGATTATGGAAGCGATGAAAAGTACAAGTAAAGCTGAAGCGAGTTCAATCATGACATGACTTGTCTTACGTTTAGACTTTACACGACTGAAATTTGTATAAACTAATTGTGATTCCATATCTCCCCTCCTACTTTTTCATTGTCTTGATCTTTACGATCGGCTTTGCCGAAGCAAATTTATTAGTTAACTCAATGTGAGAAGGACAAACTGCCGAACAGAGTCCACATTCAACACAAGAAAGAATACCTAACTTATTAGCTCTTTCATAGTCATTTCTATTCAACGCCTGATACATAAGAACAGGTTGTAAATACATTGGACAGTGGTCAACACATTCGCCACATCTTAGACATGGAACATCCTTTCCTACTTCAAGCTGAGAAAGACGGAGCACAGTCACACCAGAATCAGCCTCTGCCAAAGGAATATCAATTTGTCTGAGCGGTCTACCCATCATCGGTCCGCCGGCGACAATGCTGTATTTAGAAGTATTAACTCCACCAATTGCTTCAATGATTTCATTAATCATTGTTCCATAAGGAGCATAGACATTGGCAGGTGAATTTAAAGCCTCGCCTGAGAAAGTAAAATATCTTCTTGAAAGACGTCCTTCACCTTTTAAAGCTTTGCCGATGCTTGCCATCGTTTGGAAATTATTTACGATAACTCCAACTTCACTTGGTAAAACATTGTATTCTTTCTTAAACACCATTTTTATCAAGGTTCTTTCATATCCAGCTGGATAAACATCCTTGACAAGAACCAAGCGGATTAATGAGTTGCCTTCCAAAGCTTTTTTAATATGCTCAATAGCCTTCAATTTATTTTTCTTAATAGCTATTACCACATCCTTAACTCCCATCGCACTAGCTAAACGAGTAGCCGCTAAAACTACATCATCTATATACTCACCTGTCGAAGTGTAATCAGTTGTCAAGTATGGTTCGCATTCAACATCGTTGATTAAGATATGGTCAATCTTAGCATCAGTCTTATATTTAATATAAGTTGGGAATGCTGCACCACCTAAACCAGTAAAGCCATTGCTTCTTAAGAATTCAACTAATTCTTCCTTAGTTAGATTTTCACTTGTTGGTTTAGAAGTTTCCTCTGTGTACTTTTTGTCATTCTTTATAACAAAGTAATTTGCTGCTCTCAGAAGACTTTTGTTATAAATCTTTTTGATTTCAACTATTTCACCTGAAACTGAAGAAAACACTGGAATATTAAAATCAGCTCTAACACCCAACACTGTCTGACATTTAACCTTGCTACCAGCAGTAAGAGCATCTTTTAAATCAACACCCTTATTATCTGTAGCAGGAATATAGACAAAGTCAGGATCATAGTGAACAGTTGGCCTATCAGCCGTAAGACCCTTATGACCATTTAAATGCTTACGACCTAATGAAGTTAGTATGTTCATTTAATCATCTCCTTTACAATCTTTAATATTATATCATTTGATATTATCTATAACAATAATATAAAAAAATATTATTACATTTTTTAGTGAAACTATGAAAAAACTCTTCTTTAATCAAGTTAAAAGTGCTAATAGATTTAAAAACATCCAGTAAAAAAGCGGACTAATGGGTTTAACCAAAACTCCGCTTTATATTAATAGCCTATTAACCTTTAATTAAAGTTTGCTCCGCTATAACTGAAATTAAATGTTGTAAGATTGTTAGGATCAAAATCTTTAAAGGCGAGCTTAAACTCTTTTTTCTGTTGTCCATTAGAGTCGAACACTTGATCTGAAGGACTGGATGCTTCACCTTCAAAAACAATGTAACCAACAGTAAAGGAAACTGTGCCAGACATGAGTTTTACAGTAGCACTATAAGTATTTCCTTCTTCATGTGTTAATGTTAATGCATTTCTCCAGCTAGAGCCAAAACTTCCACCGTAGAGTTGAACATCGATTCTATTTCCATCAGGAATCGTTATTTCTGGCATTTCAACTGTGATACTAACATTAATCGGAACTTGCCATCCTTTGACTGTATAAGTTTTCTCAACAAGTCCTTCACCATCAACTGTAATTACATTCCAAGTTGATAAATCAGAACCATCTTCCAATGTTTCAAATAACTCAACCTTAGTTCCATAATATAGTGTTTGGAATTTGATCGTTGTATTTGGTTCGACAAAAGCAGTTAAATTATATGTTGTTGCATCAATCTTTGTAGGATAATAAGAGTTGGCCAATGAACCTGTGTAGAGGATAATATCTGCATCAGGATCATCATAAGTTGCAAAGTATTCATCAGTTTTTGTAGGAACTACAATATCTAAATCTAACTTAGCAACTTTTGTAAAGTCATCGACATTTATATCGATTTTAGTATCTAATCCATCACAGACAACAGTAGAAGAAATCTCTTCCCCATTTGTGTCTAATCCATATATTTCGATAGTCTTTTCCTTGTAGAAAAGAATCTTATAATCAATGCTTGCTCCTTCATCGACTGTCATTTCTGCGCTATAAGTCGTGCTATCAATCTTTTCAAATTTTGGTGAAGAAGCTAATGAACCAGTATATAGAAGCATCTGTGCATCAACACCTAAACTATCTAGATAAGTGGCAGCCTTACTAGATAACTTCATGTTAGCTGTTAATTTAGCCTCAGCTGGTTTGAAGTTTCCACTTTCTTCAGACATCAGCCAAGAGAAAGCAGCTGGGAATCTTTTGCTCCAAGACACTTCAGAATGTGAACCATCTTCATCTATCAATGTATAGATTTTATCCTTTGGATAGCCAGCCTCATATAACTCATTGCTGACTGGAGATATATAAGTATAAAGAGTCTCTTTCTTTCCAGCATCCAAATATAATCTTGGCAAATCACCTTCATAATCTAAACTATTAATAAACTCCAATCTATCTTCTTGAGTTGGAATCTGGAACGAAGATGAAAAAGCTCCAACCATACCAAATGTTTCAGGATATGCAAGACCTGTGGCAAATGATATTAAACCACCCATTGATGATCCTGCAATCATCGTATTATCCTTATCAGTAAGAGTATTATAGTTTTCATCAATATATGGTTTCAAAGTTTCAACGATAAACTTACCATACAAATCACCTTCAGCATTCTTTGTATTACCCCAATTTGGAGTGTATTCTCTCATACGATATTCAGAGTTATCAATACCGACAACTATCGCTCCTTCTGAAAGATCTTCAAGCATTAAATCTGTAATAGATTCATCAACTTTCCATTCACCAGCAAAAGAAGTCGCAGCATCAAATAAGTTTTGAGCATCGTGCATATATACTACTGGGTACTTAGTCTCTTTATCAGCAGGGTCGTAGTTTTCAGGCGTCCAAACTCTGATATTTCTCGTTCGATTATCTGCAAACTGCGGCATCTTGAAATCTTCAATTATATCGAGATTTCCAACAACTGTATGAACGATCGGCGCATCAGGATCAGCAAACCTAGCTACAACATCATTGACCACGATTGGTTCAGTATTGTTAGCAGGAATAGTAACGATTCTGTTTTCAATTTCTCCGCCGTTCGCATCTTTTTCACCAGCTCTCCACTGATTAGCTGCAGTCATTCCTTCGACTTGCTTTGTATACTTATACTCCACCTTCAATTCAGTGGATGTATCCAAATCTAAAGCAAGCGTATAATTTAAATCATCAACTTTTTGGAAAGTATAATCTAAATTTGATGGAGTCCAACTATTTATATTAGATCCAATAGTGATTTTCTCACCACTTTTTAAAGCTTCAGGAATAGTCACATTGAATATTACATCCGCATCTATCGGTCCAGGTGTACTCGGACCTTTTCCATCTCCGCACGATGAAAGCCCCAAAACAGTTGAGCTACATACTAGGAGAGGAAGAAGCATTTTAAACTTCATTGCTCTATATTTCTCCTTTCAATAAATGTAGTAAAGCAAACTACGTTCTCACTATCTCAACCAACATACACTTTGTCAACCGTAATTGTAAGCGATTTCATTTTTATATTATCTTTTTTTGGAAGATTTTTCTTTCCTAGCACATATATTCAGATTTTCGGCTTATGTTTAGATATATTATTGCAATAGTTTTTCTTTTTTTATATCATAACTATGAGGTAAAAATGATTAAACCAACTGAAAAAATAATAAATATTGTACTTAATAAATTCATAAAAGATATATCAAAACTTGAAACTACAATAAAGCATAATTTGATACAAGAAATTATCGAAGAATACACCGCCAAAAATAATTTGTTCAAGGTAATAACAAGTATTCAAGAGATTTTTCGCAAGCACAATATTATTTTAAATAAAAAGACATGTAATAGAATCACTTGGTCGATTCGAAATTGCTGTGAGATAAATGATTTGTTCTACGATTTAAAACAGAACTCTCTATTACAAGATAAAATAGAATTAGATATTGGAAAGCTTGAAATAACACTAAAAATTCATGATTATTTTATAATCAGAACAAATCCAAAAGGAACGTTTATAAATAATAAATTCTTCTACTTTATCGATGATCAAGACATAATAGAAAGCTATAATGACTTCGCAACTTCTGATAGTATATATGTTCAGTTTAAAAAGAGAAGATTTTTGCCTACACTTTTTAATCCCTATAAATATTTTATAATATATTCTAATCATAAAAACCAAAAAGTTAAAAAACTAATTAATAATAAAAAAATCGATTTTATTTTTGACAAAGATCAACTGCTATATAAATAAATCTAAACAATGTTTTCTTCTATATTTGCTTATAAAAAAAGAAAACACTTTTCAGCATTTTCTTTTCTAAATCAATTAATTAACTCAACAGATTAGTCAGCAATATATGGAAGTAAAGCCATATAGCGAGCATTCTTAATAGCTCTTGCTAACATTCTTTGATACTTTGCACTTGTACCAGTAACACGGCGAGAAGTTATCTTTCCAGATGGAGAGATAAATCTCTTTAATAACTCAGTGTCCTTATAATCGATAGATTCGATTTTATTCTTAGTAAAGTAACAAACTTTTTTCTTTGGTTTTGGTCTCTTAAACATTTTTTGTCCTTTCTGTAATTATTACCTTAAAATGGTAAATCATCATCTGATTCGACTTCTACACCACGAGAAGAATCATCGCTCATGGAGCTAGAAGGTGAAGAGCTATAATCATTATTAATAGCATTAGTATGACCAACATCCTGTTTTCTTTCAAGGAATGTAATGGACTCAGCAATAACTTCAGTAATTGAAACACGATGACCATCTGTTGCAGTATAACTGCGTTGATTCAAACGACCATCAACACCGATTAAACTACCCTTGCCAACATACTTACTGACATTCTCAGCAGTTTGATTCCAAGCTGTGACAGGAATAAAACTTGTTGTTTTTTCAGCGCCATTTTTTACACGGTTGTCAATTGCAATAGTAAATGCAACAACTGACATACCTGAAGTTGTGCGCTTCAACTCCAAATCTTTTGTAACACGGCCAACTAAGACCACACGATTCATCATAACTATAAACTCTCCTTTCGCTATTCTTAACCGATATTTGTGACTAAGGAACGAAGAACTTGACTATCTAATTTAGTCAATTTGTTAAACTCTTCAACTGCAACACTATCTGCGCTAGTGAGTCTAACAACTACATAGTAGCCTTTCTTAACCTTATTGATTTCGTAAGCTAAGTCACGTAAACCCCACTCATTAACATCCTCAATTTTTGCACCATTCTTTGTTAAGATGCCATGGATATTAGAGATGAGAGTTTTACGAGCTTCGTCTTCAATCTCAGGTCTAAGAATGTACATGATTTCGTATTTTTTCATGTCATACCTCCCTACGGACTTCTGGCCAACTCTGTTTCAAATTGGCAGAGAAGTAACTAGTAAATAAATTACCTATTAAAGTATAGTAGAAAATAACTCACTAGTCAACATAAATCTTATATCACTACTTAATATATATAATAGAAAATCATTTCACACGAAAAAATATTCAAAAACACATATAAACTTAAATCAAATCTTATCAAACAACCTTAAAAAACGAGTTTTTTACTTATTTTACAAGATACAAAACCTGTGCTATTGATTATAAACAACTTCATATTGTTCTTCTCACAAAATCTAACAGCATCGATAGCAATAGGACTGGTAAAATTATCTACAATTTTATAAAAGTTTTCGTATGTTAATTCATGATACACATTATGAGCATAATCATACACTCCACCAACATCCTTAACTAAGTAACAACTGTCCAATCCAAGATAATGTGCAAAGATTACCGCAGAATAGTCTGACCCTTCTCTTTTAAAAGTTGTAACATTTCCTTCACCATCACTTCCCAAAAAGCCTGGAACAACCAAAAGTTTTTCTTCTTTTAAATGCTCTTTTAATGGCTTCGGATTAAACTTAAATGAAGAACCATTAATCGTCAAACCAATTTGGTTCCACATTAATGACTTGACTGCAAAACCATTTCTTCTTAAATCACCTGATACTTTCAATACAGAATATGTTTCTCCTATAGCCTTTAATTGATTTCTTTCAACTAAGGTCAAGTATCCATCAACAGATTTATTAAGACCATCTGTAGAATATGGATCATTGTTTCTACCAATTGCTGAGCATACTAAAACTATCTGATACTTCATGCGTATTGATTTAAGATATTTAATAATATCATTCCAATAATTGTCTTTGCTTAATAGCAATCCACCAACTTTTATAACTCTAACTTGCATAATTAAATATATGCATAGTTTCAAAAAATAGTAACTCACCCTCGCCTCCACCTCCTATCACCACCTCACCGAGTCCGCAGCCCCAGGCGAAGGACGAGGCGGTGGAATAGGAGGTGGGGGCGAGCCACTAAGATACGGATTTACAGGAAAAGGAA
>CAOSOP010000016.1 GCA_948525355.1 uncultured Bacilli bacterium
AGCAGCGGTAAACTCGTAACGAACTGGCGCACCCCCACTCCCTATCGCACCACCGAGGCCGCTCCCGGGGGTCGCAGCCTCGGTGGTGCGATAGGGAGTGGGGGTGAGCTATAGTTAAATTCTTTTTCTTCCAGGAAGAGAAGTTAATATAATCTTAGCTTCTTGTTCAGCAATTTTTTGTAGTAATGTTTCACGTTCTCTTTTTGCTTGAGTATTGGCCAATCTTCTTTTTGCATTTGAAAGCATTTCGTTTGCAAGCTGATAGTCAATTTGTGTTTTATAAAAAAGTGCATCAGCTATTATTTTAACTGTGTTTGTACTTGAATCAATTTCTAAAACGCCTGACGTCATTGCAAGATTATATTCATGAAGTTTTGTACGATATGTAATAGCTGCAGGATCAAGTGTAGTTATTAAGCTTTCATGATTTTCATAAATTGTAAGCCAACCTAATTCACTTTTTACTTGAAGTTCTTCAATATCTCTATTAATAAACTCGCCTAATGGAGTTACGGCAATAAGATGAAAACCCATATTATTCCTCTTTTAGTTTTTCAGCTTTCTTAACGACATCTTCTATAGTTCCAACATAGAGGAAAGCCTGCTCTGGAAGGTCATCGTATTTTCCTTGTAATATTTCTTTAAAACTTCTAATTGTATCTTGTAGTGAAACAAAAACACCCTTAGTACTGTTAAATACTTCTGCAACGAAGAAAGGTTGTGACAAGAAGTTTCTAATTCTTCTCGCTCTTGCAACAATCTTTTTGTCTTCATCAGATAGCTCATCCATTCCTAAAATTGTGATGATGTCTTGCAATTCCTTAAACTTCTGTAATATTGTTTGAACTCCACGCGCAACCTGATAGTGTTCTTCACCAAGAATATTAGCATCCAATATTGTTGAAGAAGATTCAAGCGGGTCAACAGCTGGGTATATTCCCAATGCAGCAGTTTTACGGTCAAGAACTGTTTTGGCATCAAGGTGAGAGAAGGTTGTTGCTGGTGCAGGGTCAGTGAGGTCATCAGCAGGAACATAAATAGCTTGTACTGATGTAATAGATCCATCTTTTGTTGATGTAATTCTTTCTTGTAGTTGTCCCATCTCAGTTGCGAGGGTTGGTTGATAACCAACAGCAGAAGGCATTCTGCCTAAAAGTGCTGAGACTTCACTTCCGGCTTGAGTGAAACGGAAAATATTATCAATAAATAAGAGAACATCCTTTTTTTCAACATCACGGAAGTATTCTGCCATTGTTAAGCCACTGAGTGCAACTCTCATTCTTGCACCTGGTGGTTCATTCATTTGTCCGAATACTAAAGCGGTTTTACTTAGAACTTTTGAATTTTTCATTTCATTATAAAGGTCATTACCTTCTCTTGTTCTCTCGCCAACTCCAGCAAAAACAGATATTCCGCCTTTTGCTGACGATATATTATGAATTAATTCTTGGATTAAAACTGTTTTACCAACTCCAGCGCCACCGAACAGACCGATTTTTCCACCTCTAACATAAGGGCAAAGAAGGTCAATAACTTTTATTCCAGTTTCTAGAATTTGTGAACTTGTTTCTTGATCAGTAAAAGAAGGAGCGGAGTGATGAATGGAACTCAATTTATCAGGAACAAATTCCATTTCATCAATTGGTTCGCCTAAAACATTGAACATTCTTCCAAGTGTTTTGCTACCAACAGGAACTTTAATAGGTTCACCAGTATCAAATGCTTCCATTCCACGCTTTAAACCTTCAGTAGCACCCATTGAAACTGTACGAGTTATATCATCACCAATGTGTTGCATTACTTCAGTTGTTAACTCTTTTCCATCAACTAATTTTATTTTGATAGCATTTAATAGATTCGGCAGGCTTCCTTTTTGGAAACGAATGTCTACTATAGGTCCTTGTACTTGAACAATTGTACCAGTATGAATTTTTCTTTCATCTTTTTTCATATTAATCCTCCTATTTTCCTTTAGCGCCAGCAACCACTTCAGTAATTTCTTGTGTTATTGCAGCTTGTCTAGCTTTGTTGTAGTTTAATGTAAGTTCTTCGATTATATCTTCACCGTTATTTGTCGCAGAATCCATAGCATTTCTTCTAGATGCGTATTCACAGACAACAGAATTAAGCAAGATATTATATAAATTTGAGTTTATATATTGCGGAAGTATTTTATTATAAACAGTTTTTGCATCAGGTTCGATGACTATGTTTGTTATTTCTTCTTTATCGTTTGTAACTGGAAGAATTGTTTTTGACTCAACTTTAAAGTTTAATGAATTTATAAACTTTGTTCCAATTATCACTACCTCGCCAAACTCTCTAGTTTTAAATCTTTTAATTATATAATTACCAAGTTTTCTAGAAACAGAGTAGTCAAATGCGTGGAAGAGGTGAACATAATCCTTTGTATACTCAATATTTCGATAAGACAAATAACTCGCGCTCTTTGTTCCAATCGCAATTATTTCATCACCATTTTTATATATTGATGCAAATTTTTTAAAAATATTTGAATTATATGCTCCACACAATCCTAAAGAAGAAGTGACAAGAATTATCAGTTTTTTATCACCTTGAGCGTATGAATTAATGTTATCATCATCTGAACAATCAAGATTAGCGATAATTTTTGCTAGAGTTGAGTTTAATGATGATAGATATAAATCGCCCTGTCCTAATTTATCTTTATAGGTCTTTAGTTTTGCAGTCGAAACAACCTTCATTGCTGAAGTAATTTTAAGCGTTGATTTGACCGATGATATTCTTCTTTTTATCGAAGTTAAAGAACTATTAGCCACTATGCAACCTCTTTGCTATAACGATTTAAGAACATTGTTTGATATTCACCAATGGCGATTTTAAATTTAGATATGAGATCTTCATCAAATTCCATTCTTTTTTCCAAAGTATTCACCAATTCTTTATGGTGAGTATTGAGGTATTGATGAAGTTCATGGAGGAATCCTTGAATGTTAGATAAACTTATAGGAGCTAAAAAACCATATTTAACTGTAAATAGTTCAATTATTTCATCCACCATTGAAAGAGGAGAGTATTGGGCTTGCTTTAATACTTCCATGCACCTCTCACCATGAGACAACACTTTAATCGTCTCTTGATCTAAATCAGAGCCGAATTGAGAGAAGGCGGCTAATTCATTGTAGTTCGCTAAATCAATTTTTAAAGTTCCAGCAACTTGTTTCATGGCCTTCTTTTGAACAGCTGAACCAACACGTGAAACAGAGAATCCTGAATCAATAGCAGGTCTTTGTCCACGATTAAAAAGTTCAGTCATTAAGAATATTTGACCATCAGTAATAGAAATTATATTCGTCGGAATATAGGCAGATATATCGCCTGATTGTGTCTCGACAATTGGAAGAGCGGTTATTGAGCCACCACCATATTTTTTATCTAAACGACAAGAACGTTCAAGAAGACGTGAATGGAGGTAAAAAACATCGCCTGGATAGGCTTCACGACCTGGTGAGCGTTTTAATAAAAGAGACATGGTACGATAGGCAACTGCATGCTTTGATAAATCATCGTAAACAATCAAAACATCCTTACCTTTTTCCATAAAGTACTCCGCTATAGCTATTCCGCTATACGGTGATATATATAACATCGGTGCTTGTTCACTTGCACTAGAAGAGAGGACAATTGTATAATCCATTGCATTATGTTTTCTTAATCTTTCGACAAGACGGGCAACAGTTGAACTTTTTTGTCCTATAGCGACATAGACACAGATAACATCTTTTCCTTTTTGATTTATTATCGTATCAATCGCTAAAGCAGTTTTACCTGTTTGTCTATCGCCGATAATTAATTCTCTTTGACCACGACCAATAGGAATCATTGCATCGATTGCCTTTATACCTGTTTCAAGAGTGGTATCGACACTTTTTCTTGTCATAACACCTGGGGCAACTTTTTCAACTGGCATGAATTTTTCATAGGCGATTTCACCCTTGCCATCTATTGGTTGGCCTAAAGCGTTTATTACACGACCAAGAAAAGCTTCACCGACAGGGACTTCAAAAACTTTTTTAGTTCGTTTAACGATATCACCCTCTTTTATTGATGAAGAATCACCAAATAAAACAGCACCAATTGAATCCTCATTTAAATTCATCACTAGTCCATAGACGTCAGAAGGGAATACAAGAAGTTCACCATTCATCGCATCTTTAAGACCGTAGATAACGGCAATGCCATCACCATAAGTGACAACAGTTCCGACATCGTCATCTTCAACTTTCTTTTCAAAATCTTTTATTTGTGCTTTAATTAATGCACTGACTTCTGATGGTTTAATTTCCATATTAACCTCCTATAACACGCTTTCTTAATGATTTATTCTCCGTTTTAACACTTCCATCGATTAAGTGATCATCGATAAATAGTTTCATACCACCGATGATTGAAGTATCAATTATATATTTAATCGACACCTTACACCCAACTCTTTTTTCTAAAACAGATTTAAGTTTTTTCTTTTTCGCATCGCTTAATTCCATTGCTAAATAGCAATATATAATTTTAACATTAAGCAGATTATTGGCGACATCTATAGCTTCTTCGATAATAGGTAAGAAGTAAAACCCTCGGCCGTTTTTCTTTGATTTGTGTTTACAGGAAATATTGGGCAATGTTTGATTAAGAAGATTTTTTAAATTTGATAGTTTAAAATGTTTTATAAAAAAGAATCTTCAATATTGAAGACTCTTTTAGTTTAAGTTTTAAGATTTTTAAAATCTAACTTGATTATTGTTTTAAGTCAGCGTCCCAGATTGCAACTACACCTGTATAGAATTTATAGTTTTTGGTTGTGTTGCCTTTTTCTTTAAGCACTTTGTAGGTGATTTCAAGATAATCACTTCCATCACTTCCCGAGAATTTTTTAGGGTTGAGACGGCCAGTAATATAGGTGAATCTGTCAGCGTCGTTTCCAAGCTCTTGGTCAGTTGGCTCAACAATGTTATAGTATTTTCTTACATCAGTCATTCCAGTGAGAATAAGTGGTTTTTGTGAAACTTTTGGGTCATCACCATAGCCATTTATACCAACATCTGTCTTAAGAATGCCATTTCCAACATCAGGGTTGAACGCTTTTACTGGAAGGAGCTGGCCTTCGACTCCAGCAATTTCTTGACTAACAAGCAGGTCTTTTCCTTCCTCGGCTATGTTGGATACGCTGAGCATTGCTGTTCCATGAAATTCAGGAAGGTCAGCATCAACACCTTCAAAGGTCATTGAATATGGTCCATCATAAACTCTCATTTTCTTGCTGTCAACTACAAACATTTTGTCTGCGTCATGGTTGTAATAATTGAGCTCTACAATTATGTCAATGTATTTGTCCATGTTGTATACGCCTTCTTCTGTTCCGTCAAGGTCAGCGTCATACTTAATCGCAACATCCACTTCCATTATACCCATAGGCTTGTTGAGCATAAGCACCGCAGATTGATATTCAAGTGGTCTAAGCACATTCTCATCTGTCGCACTTGACCCAATAGGGAAGTTGTTGTCATCGATGATTTCAAACATATTCTTTGAGTATTCCATAATCTCTGAAGCCAAGAATCTGTCGTCTATTGTTACATCACTTCCGTCAGTTTCTTCTCCAATGGATACCTTTTCGCAGACATTATTAACAATTGTGTCAACGGCGTTGTCATAATCTCTGCCAAGCTCTCCTATTTTTGTGTCACTTTGTTGATTAAATTCAAATCCGACGACTTGGTTTGCTTCATTTAATATTTCAGTGATTCCGCCTGTTGAATAATCATAGAATTGGTCGTTTCTTATTGTATCGCCAAGTCCTATAACATTTGTCTTAATCCAATTTTTAAGTTTTGTAATTTGTCTGTTTGTAAGACCGACGAAAGAGCCCATTTTTTTAAACAAAGCTTTTATGTCAGTCAGTGCTGCGTCCACATCTACATAAGCGCCAATTGACACTTTGTATGGGGCAGGGGCGTTGGTTTCTGTACTGATTGTTACTGTTACAGTCTGAGGTTCCAAATCAAGGGCATAACTGTAAATTACATATTCAAGGGTTTTTACAAACTCTGAATAATGTTCATAATCCTTTTCATCGCTTGTTCCTAAAAATATGTTTATATAATTTTGTTGATTTTTTTGTGTATAAGTTTCTGCATCAATAATTTTATCATTTGCTAAATCATTTATGCTTTGTGAAAAGTCTGATACATAAACAAAATTATTATAATTTGCCATGCCAGAATAGGTTGTTGTTTGAGTCAGTGGCACTTCCATTTGGTTGTATTTTATGTTGAAAGACCATTTCCAGTGAGTGCTTGTGTCTGCTGCAATAATAAAATATTCTTGCCCGCCATTTTCAGTTATTTCTTTTGCCTCACCACCAATTGTTTTCGTTTTTGTTACTTTTCCAATCGTGTCAACTTTATACCTTATGCTGTCATATAAATAATAATAGTAGTCATTATAATATTGTTCATTTTTAAAATTATCTAAATTGTCAGAAATGCTATCATTTGGAATGGCGTATAAGTAAAATAAATCATTTAATATTAAGTGGGCATATTGTCCATAATAATCATTTGGTTTTCCTGTTTCTCCACCAGAGCCTGCATCATAGTCATAATTGTCAGGGCGGTAGAGTACTTTTGTGCCATAAAGGTTGTCGGGAGTGTTTGAGTCTCCAGTTCCGCCTCCCCAGTTTATGTCTCCACCGTCAGGGTTTGCGTCAGTGTTTCCACATCCCACGCAAAGAAGCGATATGCAAATCATCATAACGACAGCAAAAATTCTTAAAACTTTCTTTTTCATGCAAATCCCTCATTATCTTCTTATTATATTGTAACCTTTTTGTGATAAAAAATCAACCATAATGCTGAATAAAAACAAAAAAACGGTCTTTTGACCGTTTTTTTTATTTTTTTAAAGATACATTATTTCGTCATCACCAAAGGTCACAACATATCTTGCAGAACTTGCCATAGCTTTGTTTGCAGTTTTTGTTGTTGCAGGGGTTGTTACTTCAATATCTGTTACTTCACTGCCAGAAATTTCTTTTGCAACTTTTTCAAATACTCTATGGTCATTTTCATTGTTGAGTTTTTTGATATATTCTGCATCATTTGATGAGGTTTTTATATTTACATTAGCTTGTTGTACACCTTTGTCGGTTACTTCAATTACTGTAAACATTCTTACAGTACCTGAAAGTACTTCATCAGATGCCGAATTGCCTATATCTACAATATAGCGTCCAATTACTTCACCTTTTGTTTCAAATGCCTTTTCGCACATTGCATCAGTAAGCTCTTGGCGTGCAGCTTGGATAGTAGGGTTGTAATTTATTCCATAAACTTTTGAATAAGTTTCATTTTCAAATTTTCCAGATACAAAATCTTTTGCATTAACTGGAGTCTCAAACACGACTTTTCCAACGGCATAATATAAATTATTTTCAGAGCTATTATAATTGTAACTATATTCTGCACCAGTTATTTTTCCTTCTGTATTTGTTGAAATATACCATTTACCATCAGAAACTTTATTGTAGTCAATGTTTAAACTACTGAAACTATTGTCTATCACACTTTTTTTGCAATTTGCATCTAAAGCATCAATAATTTCTTCTTTTGTGATTGTTTCAACTACTGGAGGGTCTACTTCACTTCCACCTTTGATATCTTCAAGCTCATACGCATTGTCGTAATACACTGTTCCGTCAACACTTGTCTTTGAAACTTCTTTGTAGTCTCTCAAATTATTTGGTCTAGAAAGATTTTTGATTAACCCTTCGTCAGTGCTGCTATTTCTTACATCAAATTGATGTATGGTATAGTTGTTGTCAATATTTTCAAGGTAGGTCATTCTCTCATAACCTGCTGTAGGACTTTCAGATTGATTGAAGAGTTTTATATCTGAAGAGGTTTCTAAAACTGCGTATACTGCATCTGCGACATCTTGTCTGTCGTAGTTTTCTTTTGCGTCAAACTCAAAGATTGTTTGGGTGTTTACATTCTTTATTACATCAAATTCGTCGTTTGCAAGTTTTGATTGTGATGTGTAGTGCTCTACGATTTCGCTGAATGTAAGATCTTCATTCATTGTCACGGTAGCAAGTTTAACGGCTCTTGTTGTTTCACCAGTTTTGAGGGTGTAAACAAAGTTTACTTGTTGAAGGTATTCTTGATCTTCGCTTGCAACAAGTGTGCATTTCTCGCTCTTAATGTCGTCGTCAATAGCAGAAATTGCTTCTGGGCGCACTAAATTTCCAATGAAGATATCAGCAATAGCTGCATTTTCTGTCAAAAAATTTGACATTTTGATGTTGTCTTCAACAATGATTGGTGGGTTTGGATCGATTGGTCCAGGTCCTGGTCCAGGAGGTGTAGGTCCTGGTTTGTTTTGATCTGTACATCCTGCGAATCCGAATACTGCACCAAGGATTAAACCAAAGCCAACTGCGCTTGCAGTAACCTTCTTGCCAATACGATTCCAGAGAGAGCGTGGCTTACTGCTTTTAACAGTGCCTTTATTTTCATTATCTTTATTCATAAGATAAATCCTCCTTAAAAAGTTTTTCTGAATTTATTATAGCATAAAAAATATAATAAATCAATAGTAAACTTTAAAATAGTTTTTTAATTTTGAATTTTGGCGAAAAATGAAAAATTTTTAATCAAATTGGAAAAAGTGTTTGAGAAAAAAGTTTTAAAAGTTGGAAATAAAGGCTAAAAACTTGCCAAAGTGCTGCGAAAAATGTAGAATTAAAACATGATTGACAATAAGGAAGAGAAAAGTGTTCAAGAAAAACCGAAGATTGTTCATTTTAGATATTTTTTCTATCCTTTTTTGGCTTTTTTATTTGGTATAATTGTTGCAAGACGGCTATATATGGGTGATATTGAAATAGCTATCGTAACCAGCTTGGTGCTTATTGCAACTATAGTTATTTTCTCGCTTAGAAAAAGTTTTATTCCGCTTGCTGTTATGCTTTGCTTTTTCTTTGTGGGTAATGGTTTTTATTATCTTGGCAGCTTGTCTTTTAATGTAAAAGATTATCGTCAAGATGTCGTCGTAGTGGGCAGAATAACTGATGACATTGACAAAAATAATTATGGCTATACAGTTTTACTTGATGATGTTGTGGTCAATGGTGAAAATCAACACAAAATCAATTTGTATATCCAAAACTGTTATCAACGCCCAAAGCCTGGCGCCATTATCACTTTTGAGGGAAGAATTTCAAAAGTCAAGCCCTTCACTTTAAAAAGTTTTAACTCGTCTGATTATAGAAGCGGCGCAAGATATTCTGCAACAGTCAAAAATTCTGATTTGACAATGCTTGATGAGGGCTTTTGTAAACTGGATGAAAAGGTGAGGGTATCTGTCAAAAATTTGCTTCAAAAGCACATGAGTAAGGACAGTGCGGCAGTGGCTTATGCAATATTGTTTGGAGATAAAAATGATGTTGACCCAGCAATAACGAATACATATAAAAATTCGGGTATCATTCATATCTTGACGGTCAGTGGTCTGCATGTGGGCTTTTTGGTAGCACTGGTTTACAAACTTCTAAACAAATTTAGGGTCAACAGATATGTCGTGCCAGTGCTTGTGGCTGCTTTTATATTGTTTTATGCCTATCTTTGTGGCTTCACGCCTTCCGTTTTGAGAGCGGGAATTATGGCAATAATTTTAATGCTTGCAAAAACATTCTATCGAAGTTATGATCCATTGAATAGCTTAGGCATTGCAGGTTTTATAATTTGTTTTATCAAACCACTTTCAGCACTCGATATTGGCTTTTTAATGTCGTTCTTTTGCGTATTTTCTTTGATAACCATTATGCCAGTAATTTCAAATTTTCTCAAGCGGTTTATTCCTAAAAAATTGGCAGACCTCATTGCAGTTTCGCTTGCCGCTCAACTTGGCATTCTGCCATTTCTTGCTTACTTTGGCTCGCAAGTGCACCTGCTGGCCTTTGTCGCAAACCTTATAATAATTCCAATCTTAAGTGTGCTTTATCCATATTTGTTTGTTGTTTCAATGCTTGGAACATTTATGCCCTTTCTTGGATACCTGCTTGTGCCAGCTGATTATGTATTCCAATTTATTTATATGGTTGCACGCTTCTTTGAATGGTCTCATCTGACTGTGCCAGTTTCGGCAGACTTTCTCGGCGTTTTTATCTTGCTTTTTGCCTGCATATTCGCCGCAAGTGGATATTTTATGAAACCAGCTTTTAAAAAGTTTGCTCTGGTGGCGGCAGTTTCACTTGTCATGACCTTCGCACTGGGTTTTTATCAAATTCCAACTCTTTCAAAGTCGAATGTCGCTTTCATAAGCTCTGGTTCAAATCAAGCAATCGTGCTTACAAACTCAAAACGCGAAAAATTGGTGGTTGGCTATGATTACCTGCTTTCAAGATATCAACGCAATTATATGACTGGAAGTTTTAACGCCTATCTAGCACTTGATGGCAATATGAGCGGTTATTATGCTGAAAAGTTGTATTTACTTGGTTGCAATAAGTTTGTGGCAAACAAAAATATAGGTGATGACAAAGCAACCCTTATTGATACAAACCATTTCGTTGGCGTGGGCAATTTCTCAGTATGCTATGCCGAAGAAGATGGAAAAATAATCGGCGTTTTTATTATTCTTGACCAAACCTGCATTTTTGTTGCCAATGGCAAAAATATGGTATATAATAGTGAAAACTGCAAAAGCTTTGAAACTTATAAGCCAAATATAGTTTTTGCTGGCAATAATGCGGTTGAATTTGAAAACAAAAACTATACTCTCGTCACTTTGAATAGAGAATATGGCGGGGACTATAACTTTGTTGATGACGGAAATATGCTGTTCAAACTTGGTGGCGGCAAAATATCGGTAAGGGGGCTGGATTGAAAAGACTTAAAACTTTACTAAAAGATAAAATTGACAATTGCTTTCTCTTTGAAGGGGAAGATTATGAGCTTTACACTCGCGGCTGCTCCATGATTTTGCGGGCATGCGGTTTGACTTTTGAAGACTTTAATCTTGTCAAGTTTGATGACGAAAACTACTCAATGAAAGCCGTTGTTGATGCTTGCGAAATTATGCCTATGGGCTCGCCTTACAGGGTGATAATTCTTAAAAATATCGAAAAAGTAAGCGAAAATGATAAAAAATTACTGCAAAATTATCTAAAATCACCACTTTCAAGCACAATTTTGATTATTCTTGATTTTTATAACAAGTTTTCAAGCATAAAAAATGAAGCAACTTTTGTTGATTGCAGCCGCTTTGATAAAGCAACTTTGTCTTCTGTCGTAGTCAGCGAGCTTGCAAAGAAAAACAAGAAAATCAGCGGTGAAGCTCTGGATACTCTCATTGATTATTGCAATGGCTATCTTACAAGAATTGTTTGCCAACTTGATAAACTTGTCTATTTTGACCTTGATGACAGTTTGATAACAAAAAAACTTATTGACACAATGGTTATGCCAGACAGCGAAATTGTGGTGTTTGAGCTTACTGAGGCACTTGGTCAAAGAAAGGCCGATAAAGCACTTAAAATTTTGGAAGAATTAAAAAAAGAACAGGGCATTTTGGCGCTGATTATAAATCATTTCAGAAGGTTGTTTTTTATTTCGATATCTGACCTGCCTGATAAAGAGCTGGCCTCTCTTTTGGGTGTAAAAGAGTTTGCCATTTCAAAACAAAAAGCTCAAGTCAAAAACTTTTCGAAGATGCAACTTAAAAAGATTTATGCCCTTCTTGAAGAGGTGGATTTTTCAATAAAAAGTGGGGCAATGCTTCAAGAAAATGCACTTTATTTTCTTGCCCTTTCAATTCTATATATTTGATGAAATTTAATAAAAATTAAGAAAAAACAGCAAATTTTTGCACAAAAAACCCTTTTTTGACTGCAATTTTGCTGTTTTTTAGTCAAAAAATACAATATCTTTTCTTTTCAATGGTCTTATTAGTGAATACCTTTCAAGTCCCATTATTTTTTCGATTTGGAATATTGTAATTATTGAAATTTCGTCAAAAATAAGCTTTTTAATTTCTTCCTCATTAGCGTTGCATTTTAATGCAAATTCTTTAATGGAAATATTGTTGTCTAAAAGAAATTTTTTGATAGGTTCTTTTTTTATTCTATCAATATTCAATATACTATCGTCACCATATAAAAGTGAATCTTTTATAAGTCTGTCTTCTGCTCTAGGATTAAATTCCTTTTTATCAATCATTCTTTTCTCCTTAAAAAATATTTCTCGATTTCGAGAATATGAATTCTTTTTCTCAAAAATGAGATAATATAGCAATATGAATAAAGCAGGAGAAAGAATAAGATATTTAAGGAAAAGTAAAAAAATGTCTTTAGATAAGCTTAGCAAAGTAACTGGTGTTTCACGAGCTGCAATAAGTAGATATGAAAACTACCAAGCAGATATTAGTGGTGATTCACTTATTGCTATTGCTGCTTTTTTCAAAGTAACTACTGATTATTTGCTCGGCGTTACGGATTATTACTAAAAATTATATATCTTAAAAGATAGTTTCAAAATATGAAAATATCTTTTTTCTTTCTCCTAAATTATTTTAATTATACCGACCCCGATCGGGGATTGTCAAGTATTTTATCCCATTTTGGGGATAATATATTTATAATGTGTTTGATTGGGGAAAGATTAAGAGATTTAAGAGAAGAGAAATGCTTGTCACTTTATGAATTGGCGAAGAGAACAGGTATTTCAAAATCCGCTTTACAACGATGGGAGAATGATTTGTGTGATATTAAAGCAAGTTATTTAAAAACTCTTGCAATATTTTTTGATGTATCTGTAGATTATTTGTTGGGTTTAAAAGATTATTAAATATTTTGGTGCCAATTTTTTTTTATATTTACCGACCCTGTTCGGGGATTATTAAGTATTTTATCCCGTTTTGGGGATAATATAATCATAATGAGTTTAATTGGAGAAAGGTTAAGGGATTTAAGAGAAGAGAAATGCTTGTCACTTTATGAGAAGCTTTTTCTAATATAAACTCTTGTGTTAGAAAATCCAAAGACGATAGAACACCATATGAACTTATGGTAAACAGATTTGGTAAAGATCTAGTAAATAGACTAGGGATTACCAAAATAGATAAGCGTTCTATTCGACTAAAGAAATAGAACAAATATAGAAGAAAAAGCGATAAAACTATAGCAAACAAGGCAGTTGCAATAAGGTAGTCAAACTTAGTTAACTGTCCACTTTTGCTATGTAAATAATATAACTAAAAACAAGAAATTTTGCAAGAAATGTCAAAGTTAATGCAACCACAACTCAATAAATTAGATGTTATAAGGAGTTTATATAGTTGTGGTTGCATTAACTTTGACATCTAACC
>CAOSOP010000017.1 GCA_948525355.1 uncultured Bacilli bacterium
GCATAAATCTTCATTCTTACTATGCCTGGGGTCCCGTTTGTTTATGCTGGTGATGAACTGATGCAAATGACAGATCGTAGTTTGCTCAGCAAGGATGGGGGTTATCATCGTACTGGTGTTAGAACTCCGATGGCATTTGATGATGAGGTGGGAAGAGGATTTACTTCTAATGTTAAGAAATCTTACTTACCACTTGATGAAAGAACGATAAGTGTTAAAAAATCATTAGAAGATGAAGGAAGTTTATTAAACCTCATAAAGTTGTTGATAAAGCTTCGTAAAGAAAATCACGATTTAGAGGATAGAGACTTCAAACTTCTTGATAAGCCATTTGCTTATCGTCGAGGAAAAATCATCGTCTTTATCAATTTATTAGATGAAGATCAAAGCATCGAAGTTAAAACTGGCGATGTATTATATTCAACTTCAAAATATGAAGTTGTTCGTGGAAAAATCGTTATCGCAGCTCATCAAGCGATAATTTATAAAGAGGTGTAATGATGAAAAAGTCAAGGTTATTGTTGCTTATGTTACCAGTATTATCATGTTTTTCTTCATCTTGTAGCAGTAAAGATGAACCAGTTCCTTTTACTCCATTAAATGATAACTATCGTAACTTCTATCACATATTTGTCTCAAGTTTTGCAGATTCAAATGGTGATGGAATAGGAGATTTAAACGGAATTACAGAAAACTTAGATAAATTAAGAAAATTAGGTGATCCACATGGTAAAAATTCTTTGGGTATTTCAGGGATTTTCCTTTCACCTATTCACCCATCACCAACTTATCATAAATATGATATAACTGATTTCTTTGGAATCGATCCACAATTTGGAACGATGGATGATTTTAAAAAATTCATTGAGGAAGCTCATAAGCGTGATATCAAAGTTATTCTCGATGGTGTATTTAATCATATAGCTGTTGGTCATCCGTTATTTATGCAAACAATAAATGATTTAGAGAAGAATATTGAAGTTTGTAAATTCTATACTACAAGCACTGATCCTAAGGGTGAAGGATATTTAACTGATGCGTGCTACGCTAAAGTTCCAAATGCTCGTCGTTTTAGATTTAAACGTTCTGATGTTAAGTTCCCAGATGGTTATTCAAATCGTACCCAGACGGCTGGACTTAGCAAGACTTTATCTGAAACTTATAAACTTACTTATGAAGGATTTGCTGCTGGTATGGTTGATTTAGATTTAGATAATGAAGAGAATCGTAAATTAATCAGTGATTATATCAAAGAGTGGACAAAACTTGGGGTTGATGGCTTCCGTTTAGATGCAGTTAAGAGTTATTATGGTGAGGAAGTCATTAAGGAGACCAAAAACTTTGAAATAATTAACTTCATCAGTCAAGAAGCGAAAAAAGTCAATCCTGATGCTTATATAGTTGCTGAAGGTCCGTGGAATACTTCGGCGATGACTTATCAGTCAAATACCGAAATCGATTCATATTTCAATTTCGGCTCGAGCCGACAAGGATTTAATAATTCTGAACTTCATTTATCGATGTATGGATATGATGCAGTAAATGCAAATCTAGTCTATAGTTGGATTTCAGGACTTGAAGGGAAATACAAACGTCCTAATGGCACTGATGCGATAAATGCTAACTTTATGTCAAATCATGACATCGGTCGTATACCTGATTTATTTGTCAGAACTCGCGATGGAGTTACTGGTATTGACTTAGATCAAATGAAGTTGTTCTACGCTATTCAAAACCTAGTTTCAGGCAATTTCTTCTACTACTACGGTGATGAAATTGGAATGGTTGGTCAAGTTCAAAACAATGATATCGTTGCTCGAGCAGCATACCTATGGACCAAAGGTGTTAGCAAGTATAAAGTTTCACCAAAACTAGAAGGTGAAGACAGCCGAACACTAGAATACTTCCAACCACTCGATGTTCAGCAAAAGAAATCTGATTCCTTATATAATTACGTCCGACACATCAATAAGGTTAAAGATTATTATCCATCGATAGCTCGATCAAATTCTGAAAGAGTTGAAAACAGTGATAATAAAATATTGATCATCAACAAGACCTATAAAGATGAAAAGATTAAGATAGTTATAAACTTATCAAATGATCAGAAGGTCATCGATATGGATGGAACCTTGCTCGATTCGCTTGAAGTCGGAAAGGGTTCTGCTAAACTTGCTGGGGGCAAATTAACATTAAACAAATATAGTATTGCGATATTAGATAGAGGAGGTAATTAATATGGCAGGATTAAAATTACAACACATTTATAAAGTCTATCCTAATGGTGTTCAAGCTGTATCAGATTTCAACATTGATATAGAAGATTGTGAATTCATCGTTTTTGTCGGACCATCTGGTTGTGGTAAGTCCACAACACTTCGTATGATTGCTGGTCTAGAAGATATTTCTGCTGGTGATTTATACATCGGTGATACATTAGTAAACGATATTCAACCTAAGGATAGAGATATTGCAATGGTTTTCCAAAACTATGCATTATATCCACATATGACAGTCTATAACAACATGGCCTTCTCTTTAAAGAATAAACATATGGCAAGTGATGAAATTCATAAAAGAGTTATGGAAGCCGCAAGAATTCTCGACATTGAGGATTATTTACCAAGAAAACCACGTGCGATGTCAGGTGGTCAAAGACAGAGAGTTTCTTTAGGTCGTGCTATCGTTAGACAACCAAAGGTCTTCCTTTTAGATGAACCATTATCTAACCTTGATGCAAAACTTAGAGCTCAAATGAGAACTGAGATCACTAAGTTGCATAAAAAATTAAAGACAACATTTATCTATGTCACTCACGATCAAGTTGAGGCTATGACCATGGGAACAAGAATTGTTGTTATGAAAAAAGGATTTGTCCAACAAATCGATAGTCCGACAAATCTATATGATCATCCAAACAATAAATTTGTCGCAGGATTTATCGGCACTCCACAGATGAACTTCTTTGATGTAGTTTTAAAGAGAGAGCATGAAAAGGGCATTGTTACAATTACCTTTGCTGATAAACAAGTTCTTTCACTTGACGAGAAGTATTTCTCACACGCTGATAGGAAATATCTTAACGGCGATACTCATGTCAGTTTGGGTATTAGACCAGATTACCTTGTTGAAGGAGAAGATGGACTTGACTTTAAGATTATAAACATCGAAGCTTTGGGTAATGAAACACTTCTTTATTGTACTTTAGGAAGTGGAACATCTGAATCTGTATCTATCACTGAGGCAACATATATATTCCGTGTTAACCCTAACAAGAAATATCAAATTGATCAAGTCATCAAAGGAAGTCTTGTCGGAGAAAAGATACAGTTATTTGCAAATGCCATCGATGATGAAAATGAATCAACAATTATGCCTTATATTCCATTATCAAGCAGAGTTAAGATCAAGTTCTCTAAGGACAAGTTCACAATGTTTGGTAAGAGCTATCAAAAGTTTGGTGCATTTAAGGATGCACTTGATGGTGAATATGATGTCATAATTCCTCACGATTCAATCGTTCCAGGAACACAGTTCAGCCTTCCTGTTTACGAGGTTACAAAACTTGGTGAGGCTAAGTATTTAGTCAATCTATATGATGAAAAGAATGATACTTACATCTTCGCCATATCTAATACCGAACCTGCAGTTGGTTCAAAATATGACTTCGGCTTTAAGTATTATGAACTCAAAGTCGATGAACAAAGTGGTATTAAACCATGGATAAAAGAAACTGAATTAGTCGGTAAATTCGTTCGTAAAAAGAGCGGAAGAGATATATACTGGGATTTTGAAACTTTAGATGCAAGCTATCGTATTCGAGATAAGGTTATTGCCAAAATCGCCAACATCGAAGGTCGAAGAATCTTGAAGGCTGACTATCGTATTGTCTTTAATCCTCTTGTCTATAATAAGAAGGATGGACTTGATGAAAATCTTTTAAATCTCGTTTTACCAATGTCATTTAATATAAGTGAAACTCCTTCGTTAACTTCTTCATACGCAGTTTTAAAGGACAAGAAATTTATTGGTGTCTCTAGTGAAGAAGAACTTACTAAGCGTCCTTTAAATCTTGAACTAGCTAAGCTCAATCAGAGTTTAGAGATAAAAGAAGTGTCATTAACACGTAAGTCTAACAAAGTTACCTTAACAACTGATACTGATAAGGCTACAGTCAGTGCCGATAAGATGTATGGACTGAGCAGAAGATATCTTGAAGAAGGTGTAAAAATTAATATCGCTTATGATAAAGAAGCTGGATTAAAGAAATCGATAGAAGCAGATACATATATGCTTTATGGTGATGATGAATCATTGATCAATCCAAATAGTAATTTAGGTAATGATATAAAAATTACTGTCAAAGATGGAAAACTTGAAGCACTTGATAATGGCTTTGAAACTGATGCACTTGAAGAAGGTGAAAACTATTATTATGTAACACCTGATGCGTTTACTAAAGGTAGTACATTCAGCATGAAGATTGTTGCAAACAAAAAACTTTCAACAAATCTCTACCTCTTAACTCTTCACGATGAAAAGACTGATAGTTACTTATATGCAAGAGTTGCTGATGAACTTGAGGTTGGAAGCTATTATCGCTTCAATATAAACTTAAGCAGAATAGTTAAATCTAGTGAGGCTAAAACAGTTTCAGTTAGAAATGTCAGTATCAATAAGAAAAGATATATGGAAGTCATTGCTGATGGAGTTTTAAATCTTCTTGGCTTAACCCAAGTAACTATAGATGGCTTATCTTTGCCTGAAGGTTATAAGATTTATCAAGTCTATGAAACAAGGACCAAGACATCAGGCATCAAGTATGAACTTGTTAATAATCTTGATTACGATGCACATAAGTTTATCCATGTCAATTTAAACGACAAACCTGCTGACATTGAAGTAGAAGCAGAAAGTGAAGATGAACGCGTAATTCAGATTCTTAAAGATGGTTTCGAAGTTTATTCAACAAAGAATATGATTCGATTAGCATAAGGAGGATATAATGAAGAAAAAAATAATATATCCCGCTTTCCTGCTCCTCGCTATATCTTCGTTAACTGCTTGTAATGAAGAGCCAGCTCCATCCACACCAGGTAATCAATGGACATTAGATAGTGAGACAAGACAGTTTATAAGCACATATAAATATACTTTGGATCCAGGACCTGATGGGATTCTTTCAAACTTAAACCTTGAACACCTCCCATCAACTGATGATACGATAACAATTACAGGTGTCTTGAAATCAGCACCTATTCTTGTTGTCCCTGAATCGGTTCGAGGATTAAAAGTCACCGGTATCGGACCTAAGGCATTTTCTTCAAGAACACTTAATACCCGTTTAGAAGAAGTGACCTTGCCAAGCAGCATCACAAGCATTGGTGATGAGGCGTTTGAAAACGATCAGAGTTTAACAGATATAAAGTTTGGTAATGTCGATAATTTAACTTTTGTCGGTGATAAAGCTTTTGGATCACTCTACCTTGATGAAGAGACCAGCACTTATAAATCAACAACACCATATTATCAAAGCATAATCGATAAAAATGAAATCACTTATTTTGGTACTAACTTAATCAGTGTTCCAAAGACAGGTGTGACAAGTATTGATGTGAAAGAAGGAACTACAACGATCGGTTCATTCTCAGTTTCAAATTCAGAAGTTTCAAGTATTTCTTTACCAAATACGATTACACATATTGGTAGTTATGCATTTAGTAATAGTAAACTATCTTCTATAGAACTTCCTGATGGAGTCATAAGTTTAGGTGAAAGAGCATTTAGTGACAATGAAGCGTTGACAAGAGTGTATATGCCAAACAATACCGACTTCTCATATTCAGAAAGCACATCATATTTTGAAGGCTCAAAAAATATCGATGAGATTCGTTATGACGGAAATGCAGAATTAAAAGTCTTATTTGGAAATCCTGAAACCTTTGAAAATAACATTAAGACTGTTATTATAACTCCTTCAAAAGAGAAGAAACTTGTTAAAGGTGCTTTAAATGGAGTTGATGGATTAGAATCGCTGAAACTCATTTCAAATGATGAAAATGAACAGGTTACCGTAATTGAAGATGGCGCTCTTCCTGAACAATTGAGCAATTTCAAAGAATTCATTTATGGAGATCAATTTGAATTCTTCGGTGATAATTCAGCATATCAAACATCACCACATTATACTAGTTTATCTGAAGGTCTTGTGGTCTTTGGAAAATGTTTAATCGATATAAAAGGTACAATCGATTCTTCAACAACTTTGCCTTCAAATATTGTTGGTATATCAAGCGGTGCTATTAAAGATAAGTTGAATCTTGTATCACTTCCTTCATCACTTAAATATATTGGAAAAGAAGCTTTCAAATCAAATAAGACGATTATGAATGTCAATCTTCCAAATTGCTTGTTCATTGGTGAAAGCGCATTTGCTGAATGTGAAAACATCGAAAAAATTAGTTTAGGTTTGAACTGTGAACTCTCAAAGAATGCTTTCTACAATGATTTAAATGTCACAGAACTTGATTTCAATCCATCGATGTCACTAAAAGATTTGTTTGGTACAATCGATTTAAAGCTTGAAGAAATAGTTTTAAATGAAGGTGTTACAGATATTAAACCTAGTGCATTTGAAGGTCTTGATTCATTAAAATCAGTTACACTTCCAAGTACATTATCTATAATTGGTGAGAAGGCATTTAAAAACTGCAAGTCACTAAAGACTATTGTTATTCCTGAGAGAGTTAAGGAAATCGGTTCGTGGGCATTTGCTTATTGTGATAGTTTAGAAAGTGTTACATTTGATAAAACAACTTTAACACACCCTGATGCATTTGATAATTCAATTATCCGTCCAGACATCTATTTAAGCATCATGTCATTTGCATTTGCATATGATAAGGCTTTGACTGGTGAGTTCATTATCAGAAATAGAACAATTTATGTTGGTGGCGGTATAGTCTTTGGATCTGGAATTACAAAGTTTAAAATTGAAATGGATCGTAATTATCTCCAAGATCTTGATTTTAGTAGATTTAATCCATTAAATGAAGATAATGATATGAAATTCCAAAACTCATGGAATCTTGCTGAAGAAAAAGATTCATTTGGTAATCAAAAGAAGATACCATTTACTGCAGTTGAAGATAACTTTATACTCATTAAATAAGTATTATAAGGCTGTTATAGTGACAGCCTTTTTGCGTGCCTTTTTCCGGCCAAATAGAGGGAAATTTTATGCCACTTTGATGGTCGAAATTCCAGCCTCTTCCTAAGGTTTGAGGCGTACCGATGTAGACCTTTAGATTAAACTTTCGTGTGTATGTTGAAGTATCGTATCCAAACATATAAATGCCTATATTAACGGTGTTGAGCGCAGAAGCAACTTCTAGTTTGCTAATAGGATTGCTTCCTAAATTAAGCTGTAAAATGCTATAAGTGTAGGTTCCATTAGTCCATGGCGAAATTGTATTTCTTCCTCTTCCTGTGAATTCGTATCTAATTGGCGCTCCCGCGCTTCCACCCACCCCATTTCGTCCGCTGCCAGGGGCAGCTCCCTCAACGGGGTGGGTGGAGGAGGTTAGGGTGAGCGATTATGATTTATTTCATCAATAATATAATCGACTAGTAGAGAAGAAATATTTATTTTAGAAACAGATTCTATTTCTTTAAAAAATGCATTCGAATTCACTTCGTTCAGTATTGGTTCTCCATCCCTTCCTGATAAAATGTCGATACCAGCATAGTCGAGGTCGAGTATGGTGCTCACCTTTTCAGCTAATTCAATATAATCTTGGGTAAGTGTGATTTTTCTTCCATGACCACCTAAAGCAATATTTGACCGGAAATCATTATCGTTTCTTCTTTCCATTGCCGCGACAACTTTTTTGTCTATTGTAATGACACGATAGTCTGTTCCAAACTTATAACCGATGTACTCTTGATAAATATGGGGAAAGTTTATAAATCTAGTATAAAAATCTAAAAGTTCTTTATCAGAATTAATTAGACAAACATCTTTCCCTAGGGATCCATAGACTTTTTTTGCAACTAATGGGTAGCTTAAAGTGTTTTTCACATGATTAAGAAAGGTTTCATCAACAGTGTTTTTATAGTTCAAAGGAGAGGGAATAGTCAGTGGTGTTTTAATATTATGCGAATTGAGGATTTGATAAGTAAGCATTTTATCATCGCAATTGATAATGGCATTAGGATTATTGAACAACCTCATTTTTGTGCTTAATGCGTGTGCGAGGTATTTATCTTTGTCCAAAAATATACAAAAATCATAGTTGTATTTTAAATCTATTTGATAAGAAGAATTCTTATATGAAAGATTTAATTCAGAAGCTTTATAGACATCGATAGCGATTGAGCGCTTGCTGAATTCATTTACAAGAGATTCTACTTTTTCATCAACGCTTATCAGTTTACTCGTTGAATTAACTACTATAAGTCCACGCATATTTTTATTATAGTCTTATATGAACACATAATAAATGATTTTATTTATTTAAAAGAAAAAAACTCCATTTTCATGGAGTTTTAAGTCTGCTATTAGTTGTTTTTCTTAGATTCTTTAACAGGTAAATCAGATTTATCAAGTGAAGTAGATATTGCAGATATGTTGGATACGAGGTTACCTAATTCGTTAGGAACGATCAACTTAGTAGCTTTACCATTGGCAAGACTTTCGTAGCATTCAAATGATTTAAGCTTGAGGTATTGTTCACCCGGAGCAGCTTCATTAATAAGTCTAATACTTTCTGCACGTGCTTGATAATCTTTAATCATAGCTTCAGCAATACCTTCAGCCTCTTTGATTTTAGCAATCTTTTTAGCTTCAGCTTGAAGAATCATACTTTCTTTTTCACCTTGAGCGGTTAAGATGTTGGATTGTTTTTCACCTTCAGCACGTAAAATAGCTTCTCTTTTTTCACGTTCAGCACGCATTTGCTTTTCCATAGCTTCTTGTATATCTCTTGGTGGAAGAATGTTTTTTAATTCAACGCGGTTGACTTTAATTCCCCAAGGATCGGTAGCTTCGTCTAAGATTGTGCGCATTTTTTGGTTGATTACATCACGAGAAGTCAATGTTTCATCAAGTTCCATTTCACCAAAGATATTACGAAGTGTTGTTGCAGTTAAGTTTTCAATTGCTTTTAATGGATTTGCAACACCATATGCGTACATACGTGGATCAAGAATCTGGAAGAAGACGACAGTGTCAACTTGCATAGTGACGTTATCACTAGTAATAACAGGTTGTGGGTCGAAGTCTGCGACCTGTTCCTTTAAAGAAACTTTACGATATACTTTATCGATGAATGGTATGATAAGATGTGGACCAGCTTCAATAGTTTTGTGGAATTTACCAAGACGTTGGATGATTGCCGCAGAACTTTGGTCGATGATTTTGATAGATGTTATTAATGCGATTAATAACATGAGAGCAACAAATGAAAAGATTACAATTAAAGTAATTGCAACTGGACTAATTTGTGCTAAGATTACATTACTCATTTACTTTCTCCTTTAATTTTGTAACGATGAAATGATTTCCTTCAATATTAGAAATCTCTACTAAATTTCCTTCTGCTAATTCATCAGAACAAGAAACTGAATAGACAATTCCGTGTACCTTTATTTTAGCATAGGTAGTTTCTGGACTAGTACTTTCGATTACTTTAAACTTTTGTCCAAGTAATTCTTGTGCATTAGTTTTGACATTCTTTTTATCAAAGATAAGTTTTCTAAAGAATACCAAGAAAACCGCCAGTGATGCACCAGATACAATAACGAAGACGATAATACTTATCCAGTATAGATCTTGGAATATCGCATCAGCAACTAGTGCAATTAAACTTCCTGCACAGAACCATATACTTATAAGTTCATCAGTTAAGATTTCAGTTATAAGTGTTATGATGAAGATTGCAGTCCATACGATTAATAGTATTTGATATGGCTCCATAAGACCTCCTTATTGATAAGTATATTATTTTTATAATAAAAATAAAAGAAGTTTTTAATGATACTATATAGATTTTATATCTAACACGATTAGTTTTATTGATAATTGAAAAAATTACATATGATGATAGTAAGTTAACAATAATTTATCGCTTGAATATAGCATCAAACAAAGTTATGAATTGCTGCTTTTATAGTAATATAACTTGGTGTTTTCTTTGTCATTAATTATTAGAATAAATATAACAAATTATAACAAAATTTTTAAAAACAGATTTTAACCGATATATATTAAGTAGAGAGGATGGATTATATGTGTAAAGAATTAAAAAATAGTGAGAAGTATAAAATACTTCAATTGGAGTTTGAAAAATTTTATAAAGCTGAAAGAGAGGTTTTGCCAGAAGGAAAAGGATTTGAAATATTAGTATTACATGATATAGAAAGAGATTTAAGTGATGAAGAGTATAAAACGCTTATTAATAGTAAAACTAGTGATGATGTTAAAAAGATAATATTTAATGTTCTTCTTATGACAAAGGCTTTATCAAGAGATGAGAGGTTGATAATCAAGTATGAGTTTCTTGATAGAGAGAATCCCGTATGGTGGACACAATATTTTTCAAGGAGCCAGTACTATCGTCGCCGAAAGGAAACTGTTGATAAGGTTTATAGATTGATGTTTTGATGAAGAAGAAATTCAAGCAGTTGTTTTTAAATGATAAACTTGAGATTATCAGTTCTTTTCTAATCTTTGGAGCAACTATTTTACATCTTAGATCTACAAATATTATTGTTTTAATATTAATAGTATCTGTTATATTTATTGCTTCATTTCTATATAAATATTATACAATTGATAATAAGAATTCGAGTTATATCGAACATAGGTTTTGTTTTGAATTGATTGATACTATGTCCAAAGGTCTATACCTTGAAGAAGCATATTTTATCGCGTGTATGGTTTTAAAAAAATATGAATATGAATTATATACATTAGATGAAATAAGAATGAATAATGAACTGATAGAGAAATATGGATTAACAAAATATTATGAAGTAATAATAAGTTTATTTAATGAAAATGATTTTTATCGTCTTACAAGTGGTAAGTATTCTTTGTTTTGTAGAAGAATCAAGGAAGAAGAAAAAGATTATCGTAGTTTAAATAAATTTAATATGGTTTATTCATATATCGTTTTTGGGATAGCTTTATTTCTTGCTGTTTTTAATATCTTATTAACTTTATTTAATTTAACTATAAATGAATCTGTCATAATGATTTGTGCTGCATCAATAATCTTGATTATTCTTATAGGAAAGGAAATATATGAAAAAATTTACGTTAAAGCGATTTAAAAACAAAAGAAAGAGCAGCAAGGCCGAAATAATAGATATTGTCATCTTTTTTATTTTGCTTTTATTGAGTCTTATTGTATTCTTTTTTACTAGGAAAATGATTTATTCTGCTGTTATGATAATAATAGCAATATGTATTTACCTTTTTAAGAATACATTAATAGAAGTTTTTATGAAAAAAAGAAAAGAAGAAAAAACATATTTAAAATTTTACAATTCTTTTTTCAATATATTAGACACTAATCATAATGTTAAAGAAGCATTATACATAGCAATAAATAATATGACGAACGATTCCTTTATATCAAATGTTAAAGATAAACTGGATAATTTTAATGAGAAGAGAGATTTAAATTTAAATATAAATAATTCGTTTGATGAAGGAAAGTTTTTAATGCTTTTGAAAAGAGGATTAATAAAAAATCATGTTAATTCATCATTTATAAATAATTTGTATGAATATTATAAAAAGGCTTATTTAGATTTAATTTAAAGTAGTCCTTGTTGTTGATTATATATTTTTTGAGTGCTAAAATAATGTCCTAAGGAGGCTTTTATGGATATTATTGATGATTTAATTGCTCGTGGATTATTAGACAGTTGTTCTAATGAGGAAAACTTAAGAAAACTGATGAAGACGAAGCAGACTATTTATTGTGGCTTTGATCCATCGGCAAAGAGTTTGCAACTTGGAAATTTTGTCATGATAATGATGTTAAAAAGACTTCAACTTGCTGGATTTAGAATTATTGGTCTTATCGGTGGTGGAACTGGTATGATTGGTGATCCAAGCGGAAAAAAATCAGAACGAACATTCTTAGATAAAGAACGTATTGAAGAGAATGTTAATTGCATTAAAAAGCAATTATCAAAGTATTTAGATTTTTCATCAGAAGATAAAGGTATACTAGCAAATAACTATGATTTATGGGCTAATACCTCCGTTATACAATACTTGAGAGATTATGGAAAACTATTTCAAATCAACTACATGTTAGATAAGGACATTGTTAAATCACGTTTAGAGACTGGTATTAGTTATTCTGAATTTTCTTATATGATTTTACAATCAGGTGATTTTTTAAATCTCTACCGTAAATATGGATGCCGAATTCAAATTGGTGGCGGTGATCAGTGGGGAAATCTTACATCAGCCTTAGACTTTGTTAAAAGAGTTGAAGGACCAGAATCTGAAGCAGAAGTCTTTACATTAAAGCTTATTACTGATTCACAAGGAAAAAAATTCGGAAAATCAGAAGGTGGTGCACTTTATTTAGATCCAGAAATGACATCTCCTTATCGTATCTATCAGTATTTTATGAATACAGATGACCAAAGTGTCGGAAAGTATTTAAAAGTATTTGATTTAAGATCTATTGGTGAAATAGAAGAAATAGTTGCAAAGCATATGGAAAATCCTGGTCTTAGACTTGGACAAAAGGAATTAGCACGAGTTATGGTAACAACATTACACGGTGAAAAAGTTGCTGAAGAATGTGAAAAAATGTCTGTTGCGCTCTTCAAAGGCGAATACAAGACTTTAAGCGAGAATTCATTAAAAGAGTTGTCATCGACATTATTCGAATATAGAACTAATGAAGAGTTGTTATTGATTGATGCACTTATCTCACTCAATCTAACAAAGAGCAGAAGAGAATCAAGGGAATTGATTGCTAGTCGCTCTATATCTATAAATGGTGAAACTATTACTGATCCTGATTTTATTATAAAGAAAGAATCAGCATTATATGATCATTACTGCTTTGTTAGAAAAGGAAAGAAATCATACGCTTCACTCGTTATTGAATAAGAAGAATAAAAGGGGTTTAAATGTTCCCCTTTTTTTATTTGCTCACCCCCTCCTCCAACGCCGCCGAGGCTGCGACCCCAGGGAGCGGCCGAGGCGGCGTTGGAGG
>CAOSOP010000018.1 GCA_948525355.1 uncultured Bacilli bacterium
CAAAACATCGAAAAATATCCTGAAACCTGGCCGGAAAAGTGGTCGCAAAAAGGCGTTATTCGTAATAACTTAAATCATAAATTAATGAATCAAGCAGCTTTTCATTTTTTTCAATATCATTATTAAGTTCATTTAGTTTATTATAATCAAGATAGAATTCTTCTTTATCAAGATTAGACTTTAAGTCGACTAATAGTTTTTCAACTTTATCAATTTTTTGTAAGATTTTATCATATGAAAGCTCAGGTCTACGACGTTTAACTTCTTTCGCTTTTACAATTGGTTTTTCTTTAACTTGTTTAACTTTATATTTTTCAAGTTTTTCTTCAAACTCTTGAATTATTCCATCAAGTTCTTCTTTCTCAAATTCAGAGTAGTTGCCATTATACACATATGCTTTTTCATTATAGAAGTAGATTAAATGATTAATTGTCTCATCAATAAAACTTCTATCATGTGAAATAATTATCAATGAACCCTTGTACTTTTTAAGTGCATCGACCAATTCTTCTTTTGAAAACATGTCTAAATGGTTTGTTGGTTCATCAAGTATCAGTAATTCATAGTTTTTAGCTGTTAATGTTGCTAAAACCAATCGCATTTTTTCTCCACCAGATAAAGTTGAGACTGTGCGATAAAAATCATCATAATCGAATGAGAATGTTCCAAGAGTATTGTATATGTCTTGAGTTGACATTGAAGGGAAAAGATTTGAAAAATAGTCGAACATCTTTTCATCACTATCAATCAACAATCCATCTTGCTTTAAATAACCGATGTTAAAAGCATCATAGAAGTTTACTTTTCCTGAATATGGAGGAATCTGATTTAGAATTGTTTTGATAAATGTAGTTTTTCCTGTTCCATTATCCCCAAGTATCGCATAACGGTCACCACCAAAGAAAGTAAAGTCTATTTCATTCACTAAAGGTTTATCATAGCCTATTCTAAGGTTTTTGCATTCAAAAATACGTTTTCCTTCTCTAAGAGTTCCATTAAATCGCATGTGAACCGTATTCTTTTCTTGATGAGGTTTCTTTATACCAGTTTTATTAAGTCTTTCTAGTTTTTTCTCACGATCGTGTGCGCGAGATACAAATCGAGGTTTAGGCATATAGAAACGAATAAACCATTCAAGTTTTTTTCTTTCTTTTTCTTGCTTCAGGAATTGTTTTAATTCGGTTTCATATCTTATCTTTTTTTGTGCAGAGTATTTATCATAGTCTCCAGTATAAAGCGTTACCTTTTTGTCCTCAATTTCAAGAACTTTCGTTGCTAAAGAATTAATAAAATATTTATCGTGTGATACGAAAAGAATTGTTCCCTTGTAGGTCTTTAGGTGATTTTCTAACCATTTTATAGTTGAAATATCTAAGTGGTTAGTCGGTTCATCAAGTATAAGAATATCTGGATTTGAAAGGAGCAATTTGCAGAAAGCTATTTTCATGCGCTCACCACCAGAAAATGATTCTACTTCGCGTTCAAAATCTTCTTCTTTAAATCCGAAATAGGAAAGCATAGAGTATATTTTGTATTCGTAGTTGTACCCATCATGCTTTAAGATGTATTCGTTTAAGCTATCATATTCTTTTAAATAAGAAGCGTTGTTATGGTCTAATGAAATGAGTGTTCCAAGCTCTTCTATCCGTTTCTGTGTTTTTATTACATCACTAAAAGTGCTCTCAACTTCCTTATATAGAGTGAGATTTAAGTCGGATATAACGCTTTGGAAAAGGTAACCAATAGTAATGTTATTTGGAATTATAACACTTCCTTTGTCTGGAATTACTTCATTTATAATCATTTTAATAAGTGTGGATTTACCACAACCATTTTTACCGATTACTGCAACGCGTTCATCGCTATATATCGATAGATTTATTGGAGCGAATAGTTGCTCACCATCATATTCTTTCGTTAAATCGTTTAATGTTATAACAGTCATTTTATTCCTTTAATTCTGAGTTTATTAAATTGATTGCTGTCTTTTGCATATCGCTAGAAGTGATAACGAGTATTTTATCATCAGGTTTGATGATACTTTTACCATTTGGGACTATCACCTTATCGTTTCTTAAAATAGCACCGATAGATATACCGGAAGGAAGTTTTATTTCTGATAGTGATCGATTGGAAACATATGTGTTATCTTGAACGGTAATCGTTGTAATCGATAATGAATCAAATTCAGTTACGATGGTTCTAGTGACATTTTCTAGTATTGAGGCTTTCTCAATATATTTAGAGATTAAAAATGTTGCTGATAAGGCTGTATCAACTCCTAGTGAGTTGAAATATAAAACATTTTTTGGATTCTCAACTGATGCGACACTTTTGTGGATATTCAAAAGTTTTTTTCCTAATTGACAGATCATTAAGTTATCAGTATCAGAAGGAGTTATTGCGATGATTATATCAAAATTTTCGATTGATGCACCGTTTAAGATAAATGGCGATGTCGCATCACCAACAATAACGTCGATATGGTGTTTTTTTGAGAGGTATTCGGCGTATTCATAACTATCATTTATGACGACGATATTGTGTTTTTCTTTTTTAAACATGCTGATTAAGAAGTCAGCTTTGGTTTGTCCTCCGGCAATAACGATATTCATTTTTTACTTATTCCTTCCTCTTTAATTTCTTGTTCAATCAAAGCATCGCTTAAAGTATTAAAGAACTCTTTAGCGATCACCTTTGTCGTATAGATTATCTTGACTTTGCTTTCTTTTAAAATTATAGCTTTTTCTTCATCGTATATTCTCGTAATGACAACTGGTATGTTGAGGATGAGTTTTAAATATTGAGCGATGTAGCAGTTGACATTGTCGTCATCAGTAGAAATAATAACGATATCAGCTTTTCTTATCCCTTCACGATCTAAAAAATCGTAATCAGTTCCATCACCAACTGATTTGAATCCTGAATATGATTCAGGCAACATATCAAGTGCTGATTTGCTTTTATCGATAATGGTGACACTATATCCCATCGATGATAATTCAGTACCGATATATGCGCCAACGCTAGAGCAACCGATGACAAATATATTATCCTCTTTTTTTATTGAAATCATTTATGTCTCCTTTCTAAGGTGTTTCTTAAAAATCTATATGGTGAGTTAATGCAGTATAATACAGCATAGATAATAGCCATAATTTCTAATCGACCAGCAATCATGATGATTGAGGCAGTGTAGAAATAGTAATTTGGTGATGAAGCAACAACTAAGGCATTTGTGGATAAACCAGTGCCAGATAGCATTGAGCTCACTTCAAACATGATGACATTAAGTGGAGTTCTAGAAAAAGAGAAGATGAAGGTTCCGATGACAAAAACAAATACATATATGAGAATAAAAATATTATTAGAATGCATCAATGAATCATCTAAATTTGTATATGCTCCAGACATGTGAATTCGATAAGAATGAGTGCTATTTGAAGGTGTTAGAGAGTTTCTTATCTTTATGTAGATTGATTTGATAAAAATATGGATTCTAATTATCTTCATACCACCAGATGTTGAGTTGCTTTGTCCACCAATCAGCATTAGAAGTATTAGTATAACGAATATCGCTGAATGAAGATTTGATGATAACTCTCCGATTTGAAAACCACAAGTTGTTAAGGCTGAGAATGAGTAGAAGAATGAATTTGTTATGTTTTCATTTAGATTTCCGTTTCCATCACGCATAAATGCGATGAAAAGAAGAGGAATGAAAAGAAGAAAAATTACGAATTGGATGATATTTTCCGTTGACTTAAAGAATGAACGGAAGTTTCCTTTAAACAAAAATACCCAAGATATGGAAGATATTGAACCAGAGAGCATTAGAAACATGCTGACGATTATTATACCGTTGTACTGTGTTTCACTTAACTGACCTTGAAACCATTTTAATGACTCAGGATGAGTTGAAAATCCACCAGTTGAAACAGCTGTAACGGAATGACAAAACGCATCAAAAAAACTCATTCCGCAGGCAAAATACGAAAATGTTCCAACGATTATTAAGGAGCAGTAGATTAATAGAATGATTCTTGATGATTTTAAAAGATTTGGTAGGAAGCGGTCAGAATGTCCTTCGGCTGAATAAAGAGACATTCCATATCGGTCAGAGAAAAGTGAAATCATGACGAGAATAATACCGATACCACCAAAGAGCATAGTGTTTGTTCTAGCGAGCAAAAAGCAGTTCGTATCTTTTTCAAAGTCGTAAACTGTTAATCCAACAGTGGCCCAACCGCTGCTCATTTCAAAGAAAGCTTGATGAAAGTTCATTCGATTTGAGATGACAAATGGTAGTGCACAACCGATGATAGCAATCAACCAACTGATGACGACGATAAATGAGTTTTGATGGCGATATAATCGCAAGGGCTTCTTTTTATAAGTCAAAGAAAAGAAAAGCGAAAAGCCAATAATTATATAGATAAGAGAAGGTATACAAAAGGATAGTGCGTATTTCCATTCTGCACTGTTGAATAGGATATAAACCAGTGGGAGGGCGATGATAATGCCGATTAGTCCCATCATAAGACCAATATATCCAAGAATTAATCTTACGCCTTTAACAGTTTTAAGTTCCTTTGCATTCGATTTCATAACTAAAAAGATTATAATACTTTTCTTTTATATATCAAGTCTTTAATTAAGTATATAAAAGATATAGCAGCGATTAGAATAAATAAAAGAGCTGCGATAAATACGATTAAATCCATCCTATCACCAAAAGAAAAAACATGGCGAGAAGAAGGGATAAAAAGGTAACTCAGTAGTAGTGAAAAGATGAGTGATGACATTAAGAAATAATGTAATTTAATATTTGGCACATAAAGATTTAAAAAGAACAAAGAAGAGAAAAAGATAAGATAAATAAGACCTACGAAAGAAAGCGTTAGATATAGACTAGTGCTAAGTGCATTGATCTCGAATAATCCTAAGTACAATGAAGGGACAATGATAGATAGACAAGTTAAAATAAAGAATACCATCAAAGTAATACCTTTGTTAAATCCAACTTTGGAAAATGTATCGGCGACCATTTTGCCGTTATCAATCGTTAAAGAGGCACCGGACTCAACAAGCCTTTTTTCATCTTGATATCCATATTTGCATCCGATTCGATGGTTAATACCACATTTATTACAAACTATCATATCATAGTCACTATCACCAAAATAAATGATGGAGCTTGGATCTAAGTCATATGTTTTTATTATATACAACAAACTTTCAGGATCGGGTTTAGGTTTGAAATTATGTGCGGCTGAAATAATACCAGTAAATTTAATATCATTAAATATTTTTGCAATTATCTTGTCAGTCAATTCTTTAGGTTTATTCGTTAAAATAAATATTTTATAACCGAGATAATTGGCCTTTCTTAATGCCGAAACAATACCTCTATAGCTTTTTGTATTATCTAAGGCGTGGCTCAAATAATATTCTAAATACTCATCGTAGATTTCATTTATCAAATCTTCATCGTCTGTACCAAGCGCAGATTTTAAAAGAAATCTTGATCCTTTTCCGATAAAATTTTTATATTCATCGGTAGTAAATGTTTTATAACCTCTTTTGCTTAAAACATAGTTTACTGAACACTTGATATCTTCAATTGTATCAAGTAGCGTTCCATCTAAATCAAATATTAAAGAATCGATATAATCTTTTTTCATGAAATCTTAACCTCAATCCAGGCTTCTTCTAAAGCAGTTTTTAAGTCTTGGTCATATCGATAAAATGCATCCCTCTCATCAGTTTCAACTTGGTAGGTATCTTTAATGAAATTATATGAACCTGGTTCACCATCTTCATATTCAGAAGAATCAGATGTTATATCATCGGTTATTCTTTTTAACGGTGAAGGGTAGCCATTATATATCGCATTATCATAAGCATTTTCATATTCTTGCATAAAGTCTAAAAACTTATATGCCAAGTCTTCATTTTTAACATTGCTTGATAAACACATTGCATCGACATAGACATTTGTTCTTGTTTTGCTGTCTTTGCTCTCAGGTATATAAAAATCGAATTGATTATCACCATTTTCTTCATATGATACATACATGCTATAAATGGCGTCGCCAATATAAGAAAAGCATATGTCATATTTTTCATTTGGCATATCATCAAGTATTTCTTCAGTCTTATACGCGAGGTTATTGCCGATGGTCTTCTTTTGGTCAATCAAGTGGCGAGTTTGATGTCTTCATCTTTAACTTCAACGATATCTTTATCACAGGCAAGTAAAGCGACAGAAAAGACGTCGCGCGCAGAATCATACATTACAACCTTTCGCTTGCTACCATCCTCATTATAGGGGTTTTTCAAAGTATTCCAGCCATATTTATCAAGTTCTTCTTTTGAAATGATATTTTTATTATATAAAATACCGATCACACCATAGGTATAAGGGATAGAGTATTTCAATAAATCAAAACCTTCCTTACCAAGGCTATCAGCTTTTAATTTATCAAGAGATACTTTTAGACCATCGACTAAGTCAGTTTCAAAATTGAAATTGCTCAAGCGCGAATAATCGATTGGTTTTATCTTTTCTTTAACTGCCAACTCTTCGATAGCGTAATCACTAGGAAAGCATATATCAAAGTGAGTGGTATCAAGCTTTGATAAAAGGTTTTCGTTAGAATCAAAGGTCAAATAGTTGACCTTAACCCCGTACTTTTTTTCAAATTTTCTAATAACATCCATATCAGCATATTCACCCCAGTTAAAGACCACGAGGTCATATGTGCCACAAGAAGAGAGAGGTGGAAGTGCTAAAAGAGAAGAGATAAGTAGTGCTAATCTGCTTTTTTTCATGCTTTCTTCCTCCTATGTATCTTTTCTCCTTTGCCTTTCATCGATAAAAGAGTAGAGATTAATACCAAAATAGCTAGAATGATGAATATAATCGTCATCAAAGCATTGACAGTCGGTTTAGCTTTCTTAAATGAAGCATAGATATAAGTCGATATATTCATTGTATTACCACCGACAAAATAAGAAATGATAAAGTCATCGAAGCTCATGGTAAAGGCCATGATTGCTCCTGAAAGAATTGAAGGAAGAAGTTCAGGAATGATGACTTTAAAGACAGCGGATCTGCTTGTTGCGCCTAAGTCCATAGCCGCTTCAATCAAGTTTTTATCCATCTGTGCCATCTTTGGATAGACTGAAATAATGACATACGGAGTGCAAAATCCGATATGAGCAAGAAGCATCGTTCCAAATCCCGCCTTCATTGAAAAGCCAGAAAATAAAACTGACATGGCGACAGCAGTGACAATATCGGGAGTAACTAATGGAAGGTTATTGATGTTTAATACCATAGTAGTATTTCTTTTTTTCTTATAAGTAGCGATTCCTATAGCACCTAAAGTACCGATAATCGTTGAGATTAAGGTCGCAAGCAGAGCGATGATCACTGTAGTTTGCACAGCCTCCATGATTATTCGATCTTTAAACAACTCTTCATACCAGTGCAAAGAGAAATTTGTCCAACGAACTAAAGAAGTTCCTTCATTAAAGGAAAAGATGATGATTATTCCGATTGGTAGGTAGAAAAAGAGAATGATGAGTGCGACATATAGATAGCTAAACCAACCTTTTTCACGAGGTTTTTTTGCATGGTTTTTTCTCATTTCATCCCTCCTTTCTACTATTCATAACAGGAATAGTTTTTATCTTTTTTCTTTTTTTATCCTTAACATTGCTTGTATCAAAACGATTGACGATAAATGATGTTAAGATGATAACGATAGTTAAAATAACAGCAATGGCACTTCCAGCATAGCGATTATCAGCATTGATGAAATAACTCTCGATCATTTGACCGATAAAGGTATATTTAGGGTTACCATCAGACATGTATTTAGGAATGACAAGAGTTGTTGCGGCTGGAAGAAAGACCATAGTAAATCCCGATATCACACCTGGGAGTGATATTGGAAAAGTGACTTTAGCAAATGTTTTAATGCTGTTTGCACCTAAATCCTTGCTCGCTTCTTTTAAACTCTTTTCTATCTTTAATAACTGAGTATAAATTGGAAGAATCATAAATGGAAGATAGACATAAATCATGACGAGAATGACCGCAAAATCAGTTCCTAAAAGTGTTGTCTTGCCAAAGCCGAAGAAATTCAAAACAGTTGGAATGATTCCACCTTCATCGAGCAGCTGCTTCCACGCGACAACGCGCAGCAAAAGATTTGTCCACATCGGAAGTGTGATGAGCATATTTAATATGTTTCTGACTATTGGAGAGCATTTAACCATAAAATATGCAAAAGGATAGGCGAGTAATATGCAAAAAATTGTGCAGATTAATGCATAATAAAGAGAAAGCCCTAGAACTTTAAAAAAGTTTGGATTTGATAAAAACCTTGCAAAGTTATCTATAGTTAAATATATTTTATTGTCTTTAACATTGATAATCGAATAAAAGAGAATGAATAAAAAAGGCAATATGACTAAAAAGAGCAGTAAAAAATGAAGTGGCAAGGCTAGTGATGAGAAAAAAGAGAACTTCAGTTTAAAGTGGATTTTTTCTCTTTTATAACTAGAAACATTAGAGAATGCCATTTTACATTTGCTCCATGACGTGAATATCCTCGTTTTCAAAGGATATGCCAACGCGGCTATGTATCGGTATGTAATCAGTTGTATGAATGGTAACAAGTCTATTTGTCTCGTCTAATATGACATCGACTTCATAAAAAACGCCTTTAAAGAAAATGCTATCAACAACACCATGAAGTTTTCCTTTTTCTGGTGTGACGATGTCAAGATCTTCTGGACGGAGAAGCAAGTCGACCTTAGTGTTTGGTTCTATAGTTGTTTTGTCGCAAGAGAACTTATGACCATCTAAAAGAACATGCGTTGAATCGATTACTTCGCCAGAGAATAGGTTAGAATCACCGATGAAATTTGCGACATATCTGTTTATTGGATCATTATAGATTTCATCAGCGGTTCCGATTTGTTCAATCTCCCCACCTTTCATGACGACAATTTTATCGGCCATCGTTAAAGCTTCTTCTTGATCGTGCGTAACGAAGATAAAGGTAATACCTGTATCTCTTTGTAATTCTTTCAATTCATATTGCATGTCTTTACGGAGTTTTAAATCTAATGCGGATAGTGACTCATCTAAAAGTAGAACTTTTGGACGATTAACTATAGCACGAGCTATGGCAACTCTTTGTCTTTGACCACCAGATAGATGAGCGACATTTCTTTCAACATACTCATCAAGATTGACCAGATGAATTACCGACATAACGCGTTCATCAATTTCTTTCTTACTTATCTTTTTAACGATTCGATTAAAAGGAAAGAAAAAGCGATCTAAGATGTCGATAAATGTGCGATGCTTATATAACTTAGGTTCTTTTCTTTTTTTTCTTATTGAGAAAAACATAAATCCGCTGTGGAAAGAGTCGAGAGGACTTCTTTTCTTAACTTTTTCTCTTTTAACATAAGATACTTTTTTAATTCTAAGTCCGAATGCAATGTTGTCATAGACATTTAGATGAGGAAACAACGCATAATTTTGGAAAACTGTATTTGTCTCTCGCTTATATGGTGGAAGAGAAGTAACATCTACACCATCAAATAGTATTTTTCCTCCGCTTGGAGATTCAAATCCTCCGATGATTCTAAGTGTCGTCGTCTTTCCACATCCAGATGGACCGAGAAGACAGACAAATTCGTTCTGGTTTATCGATAAATCGATATTGTGTAAAACTTGCGTGGTGCCAAAGTTTTTTGAGACACCTTGAAGTTCAATAAGTGGTAAGTTATTTGCCATTTAATGACCCCCTTTAAATAATATATTAATCATAGATTAATAGAGGATAAAATGCAATTATTTTTTGATAAAATTATTAAATATTTTTTTTGAAAGCTTTTCAAAAGTATATTTATAATAAAACATTCGTTAAAATGATGTGATATTTGATTATGCTATTTGACAATGAGCGTGAAAAGAATTATATTATTTAAGATATTTTTGGAGGTCGTTATGGCATATAATCCGGAACAGATAGAATTGAAATGGCAAGGCATTTGGGAAAAAGAAAACCTATATTATTGTGATGTAGAAGATTTTTCAAAACCTAAGTATTATGTATTAGATATGTTTCCTTATCCTTCCGCTCAAGGTTTACATGTTGGTCATGTCGAAGGATATACGGCGACTGATGTCTTAGCTCGTTTTTATCGTGCAAATGGATATAATGTTTTACATCCTATGGGATTTGATTCCTTTGGACTTCCAGCGGAGCAATATGCGATTTTAAACAATAAAAATCCAGGTCCATTTACTGAAAAGAATATCGATAATTTCCGTCGACAGCTTAAACGCTGTGGGTTTTCTATCGATTGGAGCAAGGAAATTCATACATCTGATCCAAGTTTTTATAAATGGACTCAGTGGGTATTTGTCAATATGTATAATAAAGACTTAGCATATCTTTCAAATAAGCCTGTTAATTACTGCCCAGAACTTGGTACTGTTTTAGCTAATGAAGAAGTTATCGATGGCAAGAGTGAGCGCGGTGGCTTTGATGTTATTCGAAAAGATATGGAGCAGTGGAACTTAAGAATTACTGCATATGCCGATCGTTTGTTAAAGGATTTGGATCAACTTGATTGGCCACAATCGACGATTGAGATGCAAAGAAACTGGATAGGTAAATCTGAAGGTGTGGAAATTGATTTTGTTACCGTATTAAAGAAAGCAAAATTTAAAGTATATACGACTAGAGTAGATACTTTATTTGGATGTACTTATTGTGTCTTAGCACCTGAGCACCCTATTCTAGAGACTATTGTAACGGGTGAATGCAAAAAAGAAGTCGATGAATATATTGAAAAGAGCAGAAATAAATCTGATTTTGAAAGAACTGAAGTTAACAAGTCCAAAACAGGTGTGTTTACTGGTGCATATACTGTTAACCCCATCAATGGAAAAATCATTCCTGTTTATGTCGGTGATTATGTATTAGGAAGTTATGGAACAGGTGCAGTCATGGCGGTCCCAGCACATGATCAAAGAGATTATGAATTTGCAAAAGTCAATGGATTAGAAATAATTAAGGTTATTGATGAAGATATAAGTAAATGCGCTTATGAAGGTGATGGAAAGCATATAAATTCTGACTATGCAAATGGAATGAATATTAAAGAGGCTAAAGAAGCTATAACCAAAAGACTTGTCGAACTATCTTGTGGACGTAAGAAAGTCAATTATAAATTGCGTGACTGGTTGTTTTCACGTCAAAGGTATTGGGGTGATCCTATTCCAATGATAAAACTTTCTGATGGTCGTCTTGTTCCTGAAAAACTTTCTAATCTTCCGGTTGTATTACCTGAGTTAGATGATTATAAACCACAAAAGGGAATAACTACACCTTTGAGCAAATCAAAAGAATTTGTCGAAGTTGAAGTTGATGGCGTTAAAGGTCAGCGTGAAACGAATATCATGCCACAATGGGCGGGCAGTTCGATTTACTATATGAGATTTATCGACCCAAAAAATAATGATGAAATAGGCAGAAAGGAATTGCTTGATCACTGGTTACCTGTCGACCAATATGTTGGTGGACCAGAACATGCAGTTCTTCACCTTCTTTATGCACGCTTTTGGCATAAGTTTTTAAAGGACATGAAAGTTGTATCATCCGATGAACCATTTAAGTGTTTACGTCATCCTGGAATGATTTTAGGTAGTGATGGAGAAAAGATGAGTAAGTCTAGAGGAAATGTCGTCAATCCAGATGATACGATTAATTCATATGGTGCAGATGCATTAAGACTTTACGAAATGTTTAAAGGTCCAATTGATCAAAGCTTACCATGGAGTGATGAGGGTGTAAATGGTGCACGAAGATTTATTGAAAGAGTATATAGACTATACACAGAAGAACAATACACAAGTAAATATACTAACGAAAATGTTCAAGAATTAAACAAGGTATATAACGAAACGATAAAGAAAGTTACTGACGATATTAAGATTTTACATTTTAATACCGCCATATCCCAACTTATGATATTTGTAAATGCTTTATATAAAGCAGAAAAATTAAATACAAATATGATGGATACGCTTTTACTTCTTTTAGCACCTTTTGTTCCACATGTCGCAAGTGAATTATATGAGTTGAGAGGACATAGTGAAAGAATCGACTTCATTTCATGGCCTAAATATGATGAAAAAGAACTTATCAACTCAACAGTTAATTATGCTATACAAGTAAATGGAAAACTCAAAGGTCTTGTTGAATTTGAAAAAGATAGTGATGATAAAGAAGCTTTAATTGCTGAAGCAATGAAGATTGACTTAGTAAAGAAGGCCTGTGAAGGTAAAACCATTGTAAAGACAATCGTTGTAAAAAATAAAATAGTAAATATTGTTATTAAATAACGACAAAATATTCTCGTAGTTAAGTGTATATTTTTAGCATGCACTACCAAATTGAACTATTTGAAGAATCATCATTGAGCACACTTCAAAAAGATGTGAACGATTTTTTAATGCTATTGTCATCAGAAAGAGTAGTGAAAATTACTTTTAATAAGGTTAATTTTATGGATAGATATAATAGAAGTGACTATCCTTATAACGCAATGGTAGTTTATTCTTATGATGAAGAATGACATATAAACAGATAGTTAATAGCTCACCCACCAGCCCCACACCACCGTTGAGGACGTCTCTCCTGGAGACGGACGAAACGGTGGTGCGGGGCAAGGGGGTGAGCCACTGCGCTATACATTTTTAGGACGAGGAGTAATAGGACTGTCACCATGGTCAAATCCATCAGAGGCATACACTTTAGGGCAGATGTACTCAGAATAATAAACAAAAGTGTTGCTTTTTGTTAAAAAGATGATGCATTTTGTTT
>CAOSOP010000019.1 GCA_948525355.1 uncultured Bacilli bacterium
AAGCGCATGAAATGTACTGTTATAACACTGCAAATCGTACGCAAAAGTACAATCCGAAAGTGTACTTAGGTACTACCCAGACCATGGCAAGATACTGGAATTTCGACCTTCAAAGTGGCATAAATCACCCGTCAATCTGGCCGGAAAAAGGCCCACAAAAAGGCGAAGCAAGTGTAATAAATGTTTGTTCGTCTAAATTATTGCACCAAAAATGATAAAGCTGTGATTCACATTATAGAAAATAGAAGGCATGATACATATGCTATTAAATGTATTCGTAGTAGTAAAATTAATAATCATAAAGATTATTTTTTAAATAGATCACCGAAAATGCAACTGAAATGAAGATTAGAATTAAGTTAACTATAAAAACAACATAGTTTGCAATACAGCACCAATTCTTTTTTGTTTTAGTTTTATGAAGTAAACAGAAAATACTAAGTGCTGTACTTATTAAGCAAGTGAAAAAAGTTATTAAAACTATTGGATTATTGTATGTTAATGTAATCTGCATAAAACCGAAAAACTTCGATCCTAGACTTGGTGTTCCATCAGGAAAATAATATCTATTTATTTTAAAAATTGGAAGTATTGAAAGTATTGAAAAAAATATGTTTAAAATAATTATTATCCAAGAAAAAGATTTTTCTAATAGTAATGAAAGATGGTTTTGATAAAACCCTAAGCGCGCAGCATCGTTTTCATCAAGTAAATAAGAAAGTTTTACATTAAAAAATAGCGCTAGTTTCTCTATGTTTTCTTTGGTAGGAACAACTGTTCCATTTTCGTACCTAGCTATTAAACTTCGAGATACATATATTTTAGAAGCCAATTCTTCTTGGGTTAGCTCTTTTTCTTTTCTCAACTTTTTTAGTTTATCTGAGAAATTCATTTGTTAATCTCCTTTTTTTGAATTAAGATAGAAATATTATTTTGTTCATTAATATTTTATCATTATTGTTTTAATTTGTCCTGTTAATTACTTATTAACAATGTTATTTTTTTGTTAACATCATTTTATAATGTTTAATTATTGGAAATATAATTATGCTTTGTTTGGTGCAAAACATATAGTAAAATAAAAACTATGTCTTTAACCTGAATTTATTTACATGTGTTTGTTAAACGAGCAAGGTGAGATCATTTATATCAAGACAAACGAACGGAATAATGCTAAGTAGTTTATGTAGTGAATAGTGTAATGAATAATACATATGATATAGATATATCTTGCTTCGCTTATAATATGAAAAATATTGTGAATAATAATCAAGATAATTGACTTTTACTGTATGATTGACTTAAAATATATTTTATATTAAGGAGTGATATATTTATGGAAAACTATATTCCACCTTTTGAAATAACAAATAAGATGTTTGAACTATCTGCTGAAATTATGGAGAACTTAGGCAGATTATCGAATGTTAATGAATTAGAAAAATTACCTAGATTAAGAAAAGTATCTAGACTAAAAAGTATTCATTCCTCTCTTGCTATAGAAAACAACTCGCTATCTTTTAAACAAGTTACTGATATTATAAATAGTAAAAAAGTTTTAGGGCCAACCGATGATATACTTGCAGTTAAAAATGCTTTTAAAGCTTATAAGGAATTAGATTTTATAAATCCATATGAAATAAGTGATTTATTGAAAATTCATGGCATTATGATGGATGGTTTAGTTGAAGAATCAGGCAAAATAAGAACTAGTAATGTTGGAGTTTTTGATAGTGAAGGCAATGTTATCCATACGGCTCCACCAAAGCAAATGGTTTATGAATTGATAAATCAATTATTTGATTGGGTTAAAAATACAGATATACAAATGCTCATAAAATCTAGTGTATTCCATTATGAATTTGAATTTATTCATCCGTTTAGAGATGGTAATGGAAGAATGGGTAGACTTTGGCAAACAGCATTGCTCGCTAGTTGGAAACCAGTTTTTAAATATATACCTATAGAAAGCGTTATTAAGGATAACCAAAATTCTTACTATAATGCTATAGCAAAGTCAACTTCAGATGGTAATTGCAATTCGTTTATTTTATTTATGCTTGATGTTATAAATAAAGCTATTCAAGATATTTTAAATGACACAAGAGAACATTATAATCATTTAAGCATTCAAATAAATAAGCTCATGAAAGTTATGGAAACATATCCTCAGTCTGCACAAGAAATTATGGATAGATTAGGTTTAAAATCTCGTGTTGGTTTTAGAAAGAATTATCTAAATCCGGCAATAGAAGCTGGTATTGTCGAAATGACGATTCCAGATAAACCAACAAGCAAAAGTCAAATGTATTTTAAGGTATAAAGCTGGTGAATGATGACGGATATAGAACTTAAAGATGGTTTGTGACACTTTGCCGATATGTTACACCAAGTGACATATTTAGTTTAAATAAGTATGGTCAGCCTATATTAAGTGTTAAGAACTATATTGAATAATCATTAAATAACAATTTACTAGATAGTTGTGATAAATAAATGTTTATAACTAAAAACATTTTTAATATTATTAAATGTTTTATTAAAAAGAATATTTTCTAAACGATGTAATTTCTTTGTTTCTTGAAAAATAGGTTTACAAAATATATACTTTTAGTAGTTACAAGGAGAATATTTATGAAACAAAAAGTAAATGAATTTATGAAAGTGGCTATTCAAGAAGCTAAAAAAGGTATTAGAAAGGGTCATGGTGGTCCTTTTGGTGCTGTTATTGTTAAAGATGGCGAAATTGTTGGAAGAGGACATAATCAAGTTGTTAAAAACAATGATCCAACATGTCATGGCGAAATGATGGCTATTCATATGGCTTGTAAAAAATTAAACACATTTGATTTATCAGGAACTGAAATTTACACAACAGGTGAACCTTGCCCAATGTGCTTAGCAGCAATATTATGGGCTAACATTTCTAAGGTTTATTATGGCTGTAATATTGTTGATACAGAAACTATCGGTTTTAGAGATTTAGCTTTCTATGAGTTCCAAAATGATGAAGAAGCTAAAAAGAAATTTGTAGTTGAAATGGATAGAAAGGCTTGTCTTAAATTATACGATGAGTATAAATCAATTAAGGATAAAGTACATTATTAATTATGAAAGAAGGTATAAAAAGGTTTTTTGCTGATTTAGGTCAGGGCGTAACCTCTATATTTTCTGGTAAGGCATCACCAGATAATCTTTTTAAAGTTAATGGTAGAGTTCCACTATTAAGAGCTATACCTTTTGGTTTGCAACATATTTTGGCCATGTTTGTTGCAAACATAACACCTTTAATTATAGTTTTTGGTGCTATTGGTGTGTTAGGCACTAATATTGCTACTCAAGCAATGCAGGGTGCTTTATTAATGGCTGGTATTGGAACAGTTCTGCAATTACTTATTGGTGCAAGGCTTCCAATAGTAATAGGTACTTCATTTACTTTTGTCGGTATTTTTATAACAATTGGCTCATCAGCTGCAGATCCTGTAACAGGATACTACACAATTATGGGCTCTATTTTAATAGGTGGCTTAATCGCAACATTTTGCTGCTTCTTTATTAAATGGTGGGGTAGAATCATAAGACCTATAGTTCCATGCGTTGTTGTATTTGCTATTGGACTTAGCTTATTACAAAGTGGCGCTATGCAATTTGTTGGTGGTAGCAATGCTTTAAAGAATTTAATAGAAGGAACTTCAAGTCTTCCGTTTTATGTTTATATTATTGTTGCTTTATCTACTATAACAGCAACAATATTATGGCAACTATTTGCTAAAGGAGTTTGGAAAAACTTAAATATAATATTCGGTATAGCGTTTGGATATATTATTTGTTTATTTATTCCAGGAATGATTGATTTTTCTGGATTGCACGTTTCAAAAGTAACAGATGTTATAACATATCCTCAGTTTATTAATGTAACAAAGTTTAGATTCGAACCAATTCCTATTTTACTTACAACAATATGCTTTTTAATGGCTGTTGTCGAAGGAATGGGTGATACAAGTGCACTATGCGCAGCTGGTTTAAACAGACAACCAACGAATAGAGAAATAACTGGTGTTTTAGTCATGGATGGCTTTAACTCTGTTTTGTGTTCTTTATTTGGAGCACTACCTTTAACCACTTTTTCTCAAAACGTTGGTATTGTTGCACAAACAAAGGTTGTTAATAGGTTTAGCATTTTCTTAGGAGCATTGTTCTTAGTCCTAATTTCATTTTTCCCAATCGTTGCAAATACTTTATATACAATTCCTGATTGTGTATTAGGTGGAACTATGGTTATATTGTTTGGTTCTATTGCGGTTGTTGGCATAAAAATGTGTACAGAGCAGGGATTTAGTGATAAGAATAAATTAATTCTAGCCGTATCTATTTGCCTTGGATTTGGTATCACATTAGTTGGTGATTTGTTTACATATTTAAGATCATGTGGATTAGATTATGTAGCAGATTTATTATCTAACAATGTTTTAAATATGTTTGTTATAGCATTTATTCTTTCACTGATTTTACCTGAAGATATGGATTTGTTTGGTAAAATATTTAAAAACAAGGACAAAAAAGAACCTGAAATAGATAATAATATAGAAGAAAAGGTTGAGATAAAAGAAGCTGAATAATATTATTCTATAAAAAAGTAATAGATGGGATATTTTGTTAATACATTTTAGTGTAGATAAAAAATGTAACCGGTTACAAAAAAATATGTACATTTAGTTTTAGGGGTGGTATAATTAAAAAAGAAGACAGCAAGACTAGATAATTGTTGTCTGAGTAAGAAAGGAAAAAGGATGATCTAGCATCCGAAAAAAATATGAAAAAAAGATTTTTATTCTTATTAACTCCAGCATTATTAATGGCAACATTAACTGGATGTGACGACAAAAAGAGTACACCATCACCATCCGTACCACCAGCAACATCACCAACATCTCCTGATACATCAGATACAGGACCAGTATATGTGATGCCAGCAACAGCTAAAGAAATGTATGAAGCACTAGTTGGATCAACAGATACTACTTATGTTGGATTTATTGCAAAAGTAGTTGGCATTCAACAATATAGCAATAGTCAAAATGTAAATCTTTATATGCAAAACGGAGATTATGGATTCCGTGTTAATAATGTTCCTTCTGGCACCGTTCAGTTAAATAAGACATATAAAGTTCTCGGATATTCAGTTGGTAGTTCTAAAGCATATTATGGTATTAACTATAATGCAAAAGCAGGTACAGGCACTATTGAATTAGCGGAAGATGTAAAAGCAGACGCAAAAGCTTGGAGCACAACAATCGATAAAGAAGCTTATTGTAGTGGTAGAGTTACTGGCTCTGGTACTATTACAAAAGTCGAAAATGCTAAGATAACTGTCCAATCAGGAACCGATGAAGTAGTTCTTTCTTGGTTAACAGGAACAATTGGCGGTGCGGCAGTAGAAGCAAAACTTGGAACATTATATGTTGGACAAACTGTTACATTTGCCGGAAGCTTATATTCAAAATCTTCATTAGATGTTTCTATTTTAGAAGCTGACGATATTACTGTTTCTGAAATGACTTTTAATGGTGCTATTAGCGCAACAACTCAAACAACACTCCCATCAAATACCAATCTTACAACCGCAGTAGCAGATTCAACAGTTACATATAGTGGAGAGGTTGGTTGGAGCTTAGTTGATCCAACAAATAGATATGATAGAGGAAATGTTGTTGGTGTTAAAGTCACTAAACATGCAAGCTTACCATCATTAAGCAATGTAACCTTAAAGGTTGTAGAATTAGATGGAACCACAACTTCATACACCAATGCTCAACTCGTTGAAAAAGAATGGATTGTTGCAGATGGAATCGAGTTGTTTGCTAACTTAACAGGTAAAACACCTGCTGGAAAGACAATTGAAGTTATCATTAACTGGGGTGCTAATGTCAAAGAACAAAAAGTTACAATGGCATTCGATTCCGGCTTAACTCTTGCAGCCGAACCAACAGAACGTTTAGATGCAACTGTCTTAACTACAGATGTTCTTGCATCAACATATGATGCAGGCACCGGTACTTTATTAGTCGGTGGGGGGGAGACAGAAGCTAAGGAACTCCCTTGGGTCGCAGGAAAAGGTAACGCTTTAACCTTAAGTTTAACAGCTCCTACTGGATATGTCGGTTCTCAAGTCAACTATACATTATCTAAGAATGAAGAGACCATTAAATCACATGTTTCATTTGATGGATTAACAACCGATGGTGATGTTGTCAAAGAAGAATTAGTCTTTGCAAAAGTAACCGATGTCTATACAATCGTTGTCCGTTGGAAAGATGGAATGCTTGGACAAACTATCACAATCAAGCTTGATGAAAAGATCACTTTACAAGCAAATCCAGATGTTGCAGATCAAACAACATTAAAGCTAGTTACTGCTGATGTTGCTACTGCAAATGGCTGGACAAATGCTACACAATATAAAGATTATATTACAGGTGATGAAAACATCACAATAGCCTTATCAGGTACTCTCACAAACTCTGGAAAATACTATTCTTCTGGTCAAGGATGGAGAATCTATGGTTCTGAGGCTACTCATCTTGTAACTATTTCATCAACAACAAAGACAATTGTATCAGTAAAGGTTTCTTATACAAATGTTAAAAACGTTCCAACAATTTCTAGTAATGGTGCAACTTATACAACAGATCAAGTTATTGAAGTTAATGCAGCATCAATGACATTTAACTTTACTGGTGGAAATGCAGCTGTTACAGGATTTGAAATAATCTATAAATAATATACTAGATTAAAAAGTTCATTAGAAAACTGGCATCTCATATTATATTGAGTTTGCCAGTTTTTTAATCTAACAAGAAAATTTAATAGTTTTTATTTTGATAGATTTAATTGTTTCTCGCGTTTATGAATTAAAGCAAAACCAAATCACGGAAACTAAGGTGCTTCGTCCGCGTATTGCTTCATAGAAGAGCTCTTATTGCACCAAAAAGTTTATTTTGTAATATATCATCTTAGGAAAAAGATAACAAACTATTATTTAGTGTTTTTTATAAATCGCTTATTTTAAAAAGTGTTAACTAAAACTATTAATTATTGTATAATTAAAGAAAGAGTTTTCTAAATGGAAATGTTTTGATTAGGAGAAATATTATGGCTAGAAAGAAAAAAGAAGTGCCAACTGAAGAAGTTGAAGTGATTGATACTTCAAGTATTAATGAAGATGCAGAAAAAGAAAGTACTGTTTTAAAAAGAATTTCGAAAAGAAAAAAGAACAGCATACCTGACCCTAATCATATTTTGACTGAAATAAAATCGTTTCCAGATGAAGATTCTAATGTTCAAGATATAGGTGAGGTTAAAAAGAATGTTGAAACTGCAATGAGACTTGCAGACGATGAAACAATAGAGTTAAAGGTTATTAAGAAAGTTGAGTCTGATTCGAAAAAGAGAAGACGCGTTTTTAATATATTTAGAAGACATAAGAATGAAAAATCAATTAAGCCTAAGATGGATTTATCAAAAGCAGCAAGATATATCCCTGATTTAGAAGTTGGACTTACTGAAGCACAAGTAAATGAAAGAATAAAAGATGGTTATACTAATGACTCTAAGGAGCACTATACGAAAAGTATAGGAAGAATATTTGTTGATAATATATTTACATTTTTTAATATGCTTTTAACAATAATTGCTATTGCATTGATATGTGTTGGTTCATATACTAATCTTTTCTTCATGGCAATTGCTTTAGTAAATACTGGCTTTGGAATTTTCCAAGAGATTAGAGCAAAGATAACGATGGATAAGTTAAGACTTGTTACTGTTCCAACTTGTAATGTCTTAAGAGATGGGGCAACTAAGATGATTCCGACAGAAGAAATAGTTTTAGATGATTTAATTCTGCTCTCAATTGGAAACCAGATTCCATCTGATGGAATTATTAAAAAGGGAATAATTGAAGTTAATGAGAGTTTATTAACAGGTGAATCTTTGCCAATTAAGAAAAATGTTGGTGATTTGGTTTATGCTGGTTCATTTGTTGTTTCTGGAACGGCAGCTATACAAGTGGAACATATTGCAGATACAAACTATTCTTCATCTATCCAGAATATGGCAAAGCAATATTCTAAACCTAAATCAGAATTAGTTAGAGCTTTAAATTCTATTATTCACGCCATATCATTTGTCATTATTCCACTTGGAATAATACTATTTATTCTTAACTTTAGAAATTCTGGAAACCTAGAGCTGTATGAAAGAATAAAGCAATGTATAGAGTCGACTGCCGGTTCACTAATAGGTATGATTCCTGCAGGTATGTATTTATTAACAACTTTTGCACTTATGGCAGGTGTATTAAGAATAAGTAAGAGAAGAACAGTTGTTAGAGAGTTGTATTGTATTGAAATGCTCGCACGTGTAAATGTATTATGCTTAGATAAAACTGGTACATTGACTGATGGAACAATGAATGTCAATGAAATTATGGTCATAGATAATGGATATGATATAAAAAAAATAATGGGATCCTACTTAGCCTCTTTTGAAGATAACAACCAAACCTCTATAGCGCTACAACAAGCTTTTGAATATAACTCTGATTATCGTGTGGTAGATAAAATTCCATTTTCTTCTTCACGCAAGTTTTCAGCTATTACTTTTGAAAACAATGGAACATTTTTATTAGGTGCTCCAGAGTTTGTTTGTAGTAGTATAAGTGAATCGCTAGAGCATCTTATTTCTGAAAAGCAATCTAAGGGATTTAGAGTTTTAATGCTCGGACATACGAATGCTTTAATTAAAAACGAAAAAGTTAGTGGAGTTGTTAAACCAATTGCGATATTTATTCTTATAGATCATATAAGACCTGAAGCACCATCTACAATAAAATGGTTTAATGAAAATGATGTTGAAATAAAGATTATTTCAGGTGATAGTCCTCTTACTGCTTCTGAAATAGCCGCTTCATGTGGGGTTCCTAATGCAAATAACTGGGTTTCTCTAGAAGGACTTAGTATTAATGAAGTTACAGAAATTGCCGATAAATACACTGTTTTTGGAAGAGTTTCTCCAGAACAAAAAGCAGCGCTAGTCAAGGCGCTAAAGACCAGACAAAAAATTGTAGGTATGACTGGTGATGGTGTTAATGATATCTTAGCCATGAAGAGTTCAGATTGTTCAATAGCAATGGCATCTGGTGCAGATGCTGCAAAATCAGTGGCACATTTAGTATTACTTGATTCTAATTTTGCTTCAATGCCAAAAGTTGTTGAGGAAGGTAGAAGAGTTATAAATAATATACAAAGATCTTCTTCATTGTTTTTAATGAAGACACTGTTTACTATCGCGTTAACTATTGCTGTCATTCTTTCTAATTTATTTGGCGCTAATATGACTTATCCTTTTGCACCAAAGAATCTAATGATTTTAGAAGTATTCTGTATCGGTGTACCATCAGCAATACTTGCTTTGCAGCCAAATAAAAATAGAATTCATGGTCACTTCTTAAAGAATGTTTTGCTTTCTTCATTACCAGGAACGATATTAATGTTAATAGCATTAGCTGTGTGTTATATATTAGGATCATTTGGCTTCTACGAAATTGCTGTAACAAGTGATGGAACAAGAACGATGTGCGTTATTTGTATGATTATTTGTGGACTAGCAATGCTAAATCAAATATGTAAGCCTTTAGATATCTATCGCAGTATATTAGTTATTACTATGGTTATTGGATCGGTATTAGCAATGTTCTTATTGCCTGAAGCGTTTATCGGTATTAATTATACATTGTTAAATAAAATACAGTGGCTTGTTGTGTGCATTATTGGATTTGCTGCAATGCCTCTAGCATCTGGATTAGATGCTGTTGCAAATAGTTTAAAGAAATAATGCTTGACCTGTTTGTTTTGTTTCTTATGACTTGTGTTTTAGTTAAACTGATGGACAAGTTATGCCGTTTTAACAACTCTTATTCTAGTTTGTGGCAATGTCATGCTTAATACTAATATAGAAGTTTGGTAAGTGATATGAAATGCAGTGCTCTGAGTTACTATGATACATTTGAACGGATAAAATAAAGCAGTTTAAGGCAAAAACAATCTTAAGATTAAAAATAAAGTTGTTTCAAATATTGAGCTAATTTATGTTAATTTGAATAGTTGGCTAAGTTTTTGGCTGCAGTCAAACTTAGTATATCAAATATTCCACAAAAAATTGCAGAGAATTGGCTTTATAAAACAGTATTTAATATTATGAGAATACTTGAACAAAAGTTTAATAAATGTCAAATTGATTTTAAAGAATTGGAAGAAATGGGTGTAGTAAATGAATATATGGAAGATCTTGGGATGACTGCGATTGGGATAGTTGAGATTAGGATTTTCAAAGCAGATAGAGTAACTGATAATGTAAGTGCTAATGATGCTTTGTTTGCTGGCGGCTATGATTATTCTAATAAAAATAGTTTTATTGATTTCGTTAATGATGACGACTTTGATGATTTTGAAGACGATGAAGATGAATACGAAGATGAAGATGATGAGTTCTATATATTTAATAATCGCTTTCCAAGATTTTAAGGCTAAAATTAACTAGTCACTTAATGGTTAGAATGTTTAAAAGCTCTCTTCATTTTCATGTTTTAGAATATATGATAAAATAAATAACAGATTTTACTTTGATTGGAGGAATAAAATGTATATTGAAAAGTATTGGGGAAATTATATCGGAGGAACAGATGATAGTTTAACTTTGTTAGATTATTTAATAAGCAAACAAAAAGTTGAAATTTCACTTCAAGAAATATTTGAAGATGTAGGATTGGATGAATTAAATTGGGATTTTCGAAACTCATCTGGTTTAGGATATATTGATTCTGAAGGTGGAGAGTATGAATTCTATTATGCCATTGACTTGATACTCGATCTAGCCGCGTTAATGCTAGAATGTTCTATAAATGGTACAGTATCTTTAAATAAACTATTGAATGATGAAGATGGAAATAATGTTCGTATAACTTATACAGATGAAGAAAAAAGTTTTATGAATAATGCACTTATAGATTTTGTAAAAGAACCTCTGACATATGATCTTCATGAAATGGTTTCGGATGAAGAAATGCAAGAAATGGCACAGGAATGCGAAAGCCTTAGAAGAGAATTGTGTAAATAATATAGAACTCGCCCCCTCCGCCACCCACCCCGTTTCGTCCGCTGCCAGGGGCAGCTCCCTCAACGGGGTGGGTGGCGGAGGGGGCGAGTTATTATATAAACATCACCATATAATGAGGTAAAGTGTGTTTAGTTCCACTTATTCCGTTATTTCCTTTGATAAGTTTGTATGCTATTTTGGGGTTGTATGTTTTAATAAAATTATTTAATGTTATTGATGAAGAGTTACTTGCCTTTACTTCAATGGGAATAACTTCTCCATCTTTTTCAATAAGGAACTCCAGCTCGTGTGTGTCATCTGGATGGTAGTAGTGAAGAGTGTAACCATTTTTAAGCAAACATTCAGCTATGATATTTTCGTATACACCACCTTTCGTATTACCTTTTAAAGTTCCGTTTAAAAGTGCGAGCCTTGTTTCAGGACCATATGTTGCGAATAGAAGACCAGTATCATTGTAATACAGTTTAAATTGTTCTTGTTTTTCATTCCCAATTAATGAAATTAGTGGCTCAGAGACATTTGTACATGCGTTTACTAAAAAAGAATCTTTTAACCATTTAATGCTACCACCATATTTTTTGCTTGTTTGTCCTCGTTCAACTGTACTATATTGAAACTTCTTCAGATCCTTAGAAAGTTGTCTTGATATTGCATCATAGCATTCTCTAACTTTGACTTTTTCTGCACCTCGAGCATGCTTAGAAATGTCATCTTGATATTCAGCAATGATTTTATTTTGAATTTCAGTTACTCGATTAAAATCCTTATTATTAACAAAATCGTTAACAACTTCTGGCATACCTCCTACAACCATATATTCAGTGAAAAGGTTTTCGTACTTATTATTTATTACATCTGGAATTTTAAGACCATTTTTAAAGTATTCTCGCAGAATGTTAATTGCTTCGTCATTAACTTTATTAGCCCAAAGGAACTCTTCAAAGTCTAATGAATGCATTATAATGTTTTTTTCGTAACCAACAGGAATAGAGTTTGGCTCAGTAACATCATCGTCGTCATCTTGGCTATAAGATAAACCAAGAAGTGAACCAGAAGATATTACATCAAAACGAAAATCTTCTGCTAAAAACTTTATTGCAGTTCTTGCGTTAGCACATTTTTGAATTTCGTCAAGAAAAATTAAAGTATCACCATTTGTAAAAGATATATTAGAAAAGGTAGCGGTTAATCGTTTAAATATTTCATCTGAACTAAGTGATCCAAGGAAAATGCTTTTATATTCAGGGTTTTTGATAAAATTAATTTCAATAAAAGATTTATATTCTTTTTTTCCGAATTCGCGAATAATAAAAGTTTTTCCAACCTGTCTTGCACCTTTTATCATAAGGCACTCCAATTTATGTTCGTTTTTTCTAGAAATTTTCCATTCTAACAAAGTGTTATAGATTTTTCTTTTTAGCATATTTCCTCCTATCTATATTTATTATACATAAAATCAAATAGTACAACAAGCAAAAAAGGAATAAAAACAAAGTGTAAATTTGTCTAAAAAGGAATAAAAACCAATGTGTTATATCTGGTTAATACTTTTTCATAAAACAATTGAAAATCATAATGTTGGCTTCGCCTTTTTGCGACACGTTCAAGGGCCAATTTGAGGGGTAATTTAT
>CAOSOP010000020.1 GCA_948525355.1 uncultured Bacilli bacterium
GTTTATTATTCTGACTTAATTTAGGAGGCAACTTTATTGGAAACTTACAAGTTGTTTCCTCGTTAAATACCTTTAATTTAGGGCGTTTAATGTACTACTATCTAGGAAGAAACTGTACAGCGAACTACTACCCAAAGGTGTATATCGGTACTACCCAAACGACAAGTCCACAGTGGAATTATGACAACACTTTCACCTCAATTTCCGGCTGGCCCCAAAGCTATCAACAAGTGTCGCAAAAAGGCGAAAATTAAAAACTATTTATCCTCTTCATCTAACTTTTTGGCACGTGGAAATATATTGTCATAAGTTTTCTTCATATTATTATAAGTTACATGGGTATATATTTGTGTTGTTCCTACTGAAGAATGTCCCATCAATTCTTGGATCGTCCTTAAATCTGCTCCATTATTTAATAATGTTGTAGCAAAAGTGTGCCTTAATTTATGAGGATGAAGTTTTAAGAATACTCCTGTCTTTTTTTCAATGGAGGAAAGAATATATTCAACTCCTCTTGTGGTCAAGTCTTGGCCTTGATTGTTTAAAAAAAGTTTATTAGTAATCTCATTGTTCTTATTTCTTAGTAGTAATATTTGTCTTGTTTCGTTTATATATTTTTCAATTGATTCTTGGCACTGATTTGTAAATGGCACAATTCTTTCTTTTTTTCCTTTTCCTAATATTCTTACATACCTCTGCTTTAAATTAACATTTTGTAATGTTAGATTGGCTAATTCTGATACACGAAGACCTGATGAATAAAGAAGTTCGAGCATTGCTTGATCACGAAAAACTAGTTCATCATTTCTCTGTCTATTTGCTTCAAATAGTTCTTTTACTTCAACCGGTGATAAAAAATCTGGAAGTCTTTTATCAACTTTAGGTTTAAACACTAATTCAAATGGATTCTTAAACGCTTTTTCTCTTGATAATAAAAAATCATAAAACTGCGTTAAAGAAGACATTTTACGTCTTATAGTTACTTTCTTTTGTCCTCTTAATGTTAACTCAAGCATATAGGCTCTAACAATTGGAACAGAAGCATCAATATACTTTAATTTGTTAGAACTCAAATAATTAACAAAGTCTTCGACATCATCATGATAATTTTTAGCAGTAAAAAAAGAATATCTTCGTTCTTTCAAAAGATACTCGACAAAGTCAATAAGGACGTCTAAATCATCTTCTTTAATTATTCTATCTAAATCATTCTTTTCTTCCATTCATCCATCCTATCCATACTTCTATTATAGCACTCTGTTTTATCAAGTTTTCCACGATTATATAAAATACCATATGTAGAATTCATTGGTGCAAAATGTTTAGGTGATGACATTATAATATAATTAATCAAACTGCCTAACATCGTTTCTAACGGTATAAAGTCAATTTCTTTTCCTTTAAGTCTTTGGTCTAAATATATTGCAGCAAGCAACCCGCTTGCGGCACTTTCAACATAACCTTCAACTCCTGAAAACTGACCAGCAATATAAATATTGTTATATTTTTTTAACCTTAAATCTCTATTTAAAACAGCAGGTGCATTTAGAAATAAATTAGAATGCATTAAGCCAAAACGAGCAAATTTGGCATTTTCTAATCCAGGTATTAAACTAAAAACTCTTTTCTGCTCTTTGTATGTTAAATTTGTTTGAAATCCAACTAATCCATATAGTTCTTTGCTGATATCATCCTGTCTTAATTGAACAACTGCATATGCTTTATCATCAAGCCCAGCAGGTTTAAGTGGACCAAAGCGAAGTGTATTTTTTCCTCGTTTAGCCATTACTTCCATCGGCAGACAGCCTTCAAAATGTTCAAAGTCATGCAAAATAGTTCTTTCGGCATTTACTAATTCATCATTAAACAAGTTATATTCTTCTTCATTTAAACTAATATTTAAATACTTTCCCTCTCCTTTATCATATCGTGAACGTTCAAACATCTTTGTTTTATCAATAGATGAAGCAAAGACAAGAGGGGCAGCGGCATCGTAAAAGTTTAATGTTTTTATTCCCAAAGACTTTTCAATATTTGTAGCAAGGGAATCACTTGTCAGTGGACCTGTAGCAATTATAGTTGGAACACTATCATCTAAATCAGTGTATTCTTCTTCAATAATACTAACATTTGAATATTCCTTTATCTTTTTAGTTATATATTGACTAAAAAGTGTTCTATCAACTGATAAATCTTCTCCACTAGGTATTTTAAAAAGATCTGCTGCTTCCATTATTAAAGAATCTAACTTTTCTAATTCTTTTTTTAATAGACCACACGCATTCGTACTGCTAATTGATTTTAATGAATTAGAACATACTAACTCAGCGAAAAAAGGAGTGTGTTGAGCGCTATTAGGTTTGTTTGATTTGCATTCAAAAACTTCAATATCGTAGCCTTTTTTAGCTAGATAATTTATTGCTTCTGATCCAGCAAGTCCTGCACCAACAATTCTAATTTTCTTCATTGTTTTCTTTTTTCTTGCTCTTCTTTATTTTTTCTATATGACGGCAATTCGGATAATTGGTACAGCCTAAGAATGTTCCAAATCGAGATTTCTTTTCAATCAAATGTCCTGTTTTACACTCAGGACATAGAGGGGCATTTTGAATTTCTTCTTCTGTTAGTGTAGGTTTGGCCTTTTCGTTAGGTTCAATGTAATTGCAATTTGGAAAAGCAGAACATCCAATAAACTCATTTCCACTATGAGATTTTCTTTTTACTAAAGGACTGCCACATATTGGGCACACTTTTCCTTCAACAAACTCTAATTCTTCCTTTTCTTCTTTTTTAACATATCGACATTCAGGATAACCAGAACACGCAACGAAATTTCCATATTTACCTTGTCTTATTACTAAATCACGTCCACAAACTGGACATTGATCACCTGTTTTAACTGGCTGAACTTTTTCCATTGATTTATCAGCTATAATTAATTGTTCGTTAAAGCCGACGTAAAAATTTTCTAACAATTGCTGCTTGGAATTATCACCCGCAACAATATCATCTAACATTGTCTCCATCTCTGCAGTATAAGAAGGATCCATAAAGTTTGGGAAGAACTTGACTAATTCATCGACCGTAAGTTTACCTTGATCAGTAGGAATCATTATTCCCTTTTCACTTGTTATATATCTTCTTAAACTTAAAGTTGATATTGTCGAAGCATATGTGGATGGACGTCCGATACCCTTTTCTTCCATTAATTTAACAATCTTTGCTTCACTAAAACGCGCTGGAGCCTTGGTAAAATGCTGAGTTTTTTCTACTTTATTTAATGGTAATGTTTTGACATTAGTAAAATCTGGTAAACTTGTATCTTTTCCATTTCCACTAAACTCTTTATAGACCTTATCATATCCAGCAAAACTCAGTTTGCTTGCTTCGGCCTTAAATAAATATCCGTTGCCTAATAGTTTCAAAGTTGTCACTTCATCAATTCTTGATGACATTAAGCTTGCTAATGCTCTTGCATAGATTAAACGATAAATATTATATTCGTCGCGAGGAAGTGAAGACTTGACTTTATCTGGAGATAATTCTAGATAGGTTGGTCGAATTGCTTCGTGAGCATCTTGAATATTCGCATTCGCTTTTCCTTTATGAATATATCCAACATATTCCTCACCATATTTTTCTTTAATATACTCTTTAGCTGAATCAACAAACTCTGGACTTAATCTGGTAGAATCGGTTCTCATATAAGTGATCAAACCATGTAATTCACCATTAATTTCAATACCTTCATAGAGGTGTTGTGCTAAGATAGAGGTCTTCTTTGTCGAATAATGAAAATGATTAAATGCCTCTTGTTGCAATGTTGATGTCGTAAAAGGTAAACGAGGTTCTTTTTTCTTTGTCACTGTTTCAAAAGAATCAACAGTAAATTCTTTTGGTAAAGCGTTAATTATTTCATCTACTTCTTTCTCGTTCGCAATCTTAATGTTTTTTCCTTCATATGCAACTAGTTGAGCCTTGATTGAGTGATTTGAAAAATCACCACTAACTTCCCAATATTCTTCTGGAGTAAAGTTCTCAATCTCTCTTTCGCGATCAACTAAAAACTTTAAAGTGACAGATTGAACTCTGCCGGCTGAACGAGACTTAATTTTCTTTTGCAATAAGTAAGATAACTTGAATCCGATAATTCTATCTAATATTCTTCTTGTTTCTTGGCTCGCAACCAAATTCATTTCAATAGTGCGCGGATTTGCTAAAGCTTTTAAAATAGCTTTCTTAGTGATTTCATGAAACTCAAGTCTTTTAGTATTATCTACATCTAGTTTTAACACTTCACATAGATGCCATGCAATAGCCTCACCTTCGCGGTCAGGGTCAGTTGCTAAAATAACTTCGTCAGACTTCGCTACAGCCTTTTTTAAATTGTTGATGACTTCATACTTATCTTTGCTAATCGTATATGATGGTTTAAATCCATTATCAATATCAACTCCTAAACCACCTCGACCAGAAGTCGATAAATCTCTGATATGACCGATTGAGGCCATAACCTTGTATTCATTTCCTAAGTATTGTCCAATTGTTTTACATTTTGTCGGTGACTCGACGATGACTAGTTTCATGTTGTATCTCCTTAACTTTACAAATTATGCGTGTTTAACTATGGTCTTGTCAAGAGGTAAATCATATAAAAAAGCTAATTTTGCTATTATCGATGAATTCTACAAGCTCTTTTCCGCTAGTTATAGGCTGTGCTCCATCTTTGATTAATTCATTGTTTAAACTATTCTTCACATCAAAAGAAATGGGACAAGTGGCTATTTCTAATCCTAAATTTAATGCGTGATTGATCGTTGAATATGTTCCCGATGGAATAGTCGCTTCTGGAACAAAAACTGATGTAGAAGTAGCAGCAATAAGACGATTTCTAAAAGGAAAATGTTTTGAATTTGGCAGTACATCATTAGGATATTCGCTTAAAACAAGGCCCATTCCTCTTTTACAATAATCGTATACGTCCATCGCATTAGCTGGATAAACACAATCAATTCCAGAGCCTAAATACATTATTATTGGTAAATTATATTTAATGGCCATTCTCGCCGCTAATAAATCAATACCATTCGCCATACCATTAACTAAAACGAAAGACTCTCCAGCCTTTTTATAATGTTCCAACACATAATCTAATATACCATTTATCACTTTAACACCTGAAGAACTCGGCTTTCTTGTTCCAACTACTGCAAATCTATTCTTCATTTTTAAAAGGTGCTTATTGCCATAATAATATAAAACTAAAGGTGGATTATCTAGATTTAAAAAATAATCTGGATAATGCTCATCCTTATAGACCAAAGTTGAGCAAGAAATATCAATGTTTTTATCACCATCAACTTCACAGTTGTCGATATCTGCCGAAGCAATCTTAAGTTTTAAATAATCACCCTTATAGTGATATGAAAGGTCAATTAACTTTTTTCTATAATTAATATTCATACCTACTTAATATATACCATTTAGAACAGTTTTATCGTCTGTTTTTCAGAAATTATTTTTTTTACTGGTTTATAAGAATAACGATAAAGCTTATCTATTACTCCATACCTTGCTGCTAATTCCAAGTGTCTCTTAGTTGGATATCCCTTGTGTTTTTTAAATTCATACTCAGGATATATCTTATCAAGTTCACACATATAATCATCTCTAGCTTCCTTAGCTAAGATAGAAGCGCATGCAATGGCTAAAGATTTAGAATCACCTTTAACTAATGGAACAACATCAAGGCTCTCTTCTACGAGTTCCATATAATCTGTTAATACAAAATCAACTCTTTTACGAGAAACTTTAAGTTTATTCAAAGCACATTGCATTCCGTTTCGCGAAGCTTCCAAAATGTTTATTCTATCTATTGTAACTGCATCAATAAAAACAATAGAATAAGCAGCAGCGTTCTGCTTTATTATTGGTACTAATTCTTTTCTTCTTTTCGCTGTGAGTTTTTTCGAATCATTGATCAAAGAATTATCAAAATTCCTATCAAGGACCACGCAAGCACAAACCACAGGTCCGCAGATTGGACCCCTTCCTGCTTCATCTAATCCAGCAATAAATTCAATCTCATCAGTGCGATAACTATCGTCAAATTCTTTCAAGGTCATCTATCAAAACTCCTCCTAATTTTCCCGACTCAAACTCTTTAAGTAAAACTTTTTGCGCTCTTTCAATATCTAGTTCGCCGTTTTTCATTAAAAAATGACGATAGGTTGCAAGATATTTAATAAAGTCCTCACTACTAAGTTTTTCCTCCAACTCATATCTTTTCTTTAAATAATCAAAATAGTTTGCCATTAAAAACTCACTTAAACTCAACGCTAATGTATCTAGCGGAAGAATATCTTGTTTAATAGTACCTAGCCATGCTAAATGCATCGCCACCTCTTTATCTTCATAAGCAGCTGGTAATATTCCTGGTGTATCACATAATTCCAAGTCATCCGACACTTTAATCAGTTGCTGAGCCTTGGTAAAACCAGGAGTATTCCCAACCTTCGCTTTTTTATTCTTAGCTAATAGATTAACGAATGTCGATTTCCCTACATTAGGAATACCAACAACAAGAACTCTTTTAGGAAGTGGTTTGACATTATATGCTAAATACTTCGGACTAACATCTCTTTTGATTCCTTCTAATATACCTTTTATATATATCCCATCTTTTGGATTTAATAAATCAGCGAAAACAACTCTTTCATATTCATCCTTATAATAATCCTCAATTAAGCTTATTTTATATTTATCTGCTCGATCCTTTTTCGAAAATACCAATACCTTTTTCTTATTGCCCAAAACTTTTTTTAAATAAGGGTTTAAAGATGACTTTGGTGCACGCGCATCGCCAATTTCAACCACCAAATCAATAGACTTTATTTTTTCAGAAATCTCATTTAATGCCGCTCGCATATGTCCAGGAAACCAGTGAACTTGTTGTTTTTGATTGTCCTTATTCATCTTCATTCTCCTTACCACCAAAAGATCTTTTTTTATCTTCAGCGATAATCTCATTTAATGTAAACTTATTCTTCTTTAATTTTTTAAAACCATAGCCATTAACTTCATAGGCATGCATGATTGTCACAAAGGCTTTTGGGTCAATTTCTGCAATAATATTCTTTATATCTCGATATTCCTTACGATCAAAAACCACTTGTACAACATATCTTCTGTTACGAGTGAATCCACCTTCAGAACTGAATAATGTTGTTCCACGTTCAAGTTCACTATTAATGCGATCAGATATTTTCTCACTCTTTTCTGAAACAATAAACGCAATATAAGAAGAAGTTTGACCGATAAATACTTTATCTATCATTATCGCCGCAACAAAAGCTGATACAATACCGATAAGACATAAAGTTAAATCTTTTTTGACGATAAACCCTATTAAAATAATCGAAGCATCGATAAAAAAGGCCATAATCGAAGTTTTAATATGAAGGTACTTATTTGCGGCAAGAGAAAGACAATCAACTCCACCAGTTGAACCACCACCGATAAAAGTAAATCCACAACCAGTTCCAACGCAGAAGCCGCCAAACACCGCACCTAATAGCATTCCTATACCATCATTAGATAAAGATAACCAAGGAAATTCTTTAACCAGCATAGAGAATAAATATAAAAGCGGAGGGAAAATAATAGTTGCAACAAGCGTTTTAAAAGCAAATTTAAGTCCTAACAATAATAGCCCTATAAAAAACAATGCCCAGGTAATAATAGTGATTATCAAATTAATATCAACCAATCCATCTGGTGATAACCAACCGATAATAATACTTATTCCTGAAACTCCACCAGTAATTAACTCATTGTTGATGATAAAAACTTGAGTTCCAAACGCCAATACTGTATTACCTAAAATCATCCAAAGCATATCAATAAAAAACTGCTTCTTGGTCTCAGCCTTAATACTCAGTTTTGTTTCATAATAGCTTCTGATCCAAAATTCTTTAAACTTAACTAAAAAAGGTTTTCTTCCTCCTCTTTTAATCTCCTCGACTTCATTATTTGAAGCAAAAAGTCTATCAATCTTTTTCATTATACTTCCACCTCAAATAAGCATCAATAAAGCCATCCAAACCACCATCCATTACACTTTGAACACTGACTTCTTCATAAGAAGAACGATTGTCCTTGACTAAAGTATAAGGACAAAAAACATATGACCTTATTTGACTTCCCCATTCTATATCCTTTTTTTGACCAGCAATTTTAGCCAAATGCTCTTCCTGTTTTTTTAGTTGCAGTTGAAATAGTCTTGAACGAAGTAAATTCATTGCAATTTCTTTGTTTTGAATCTGCGAGCGTTCAACTTGACAACTAACAACTACACCTGTTGGTTTATGAGTAATTCTTACTGCGCTTTCAGTTTTATTAACATTTTGACCACCAGCACCTTGACTGCGATAAGTATCTATTTCTAAATCACTATCTTTTATCTCGACATTGACAGTTGTATCGATCTCCGGCATAACATTAACACTAGCAAAAGAAGTATGACGACTACCAGAAGCGTCAAATGGCGATATCCTTACTAAACGATGAACACCGCTTTCGCTCTTTAATCGTCCATAAGCATTCTTTCCTTTAATCAAAATCGTTGCCGAAGATATGCCAGCCTCTTCACCTTCAAGTAAATCTATTACTGAATATGTATAACCATGCTTTTCAGCAAAACGTGTGTACATACGCAAAAGCATTTGAGCCCAGTCATGAGCTTCAGTACCACCAGCACCAGGGTGGAATTCTAAAATAGCCGAGCATTTATCATAAGGTCCGCTGAGCAAAACATTTTCAGAAAAATCATCAATTTTTTTCTTTATCGTTTTTAATTCTTCTTCAAGTTGCTCTTGAAGCTCATTATCATTTTCGACTTTTAGAAACTCAATCAAAGATTCTAAATCTTCAATACTCTTATCGATTGAAACAATCGTATCTCTTCTATCTGCGAGTTTAGCAAGACTTGAAGTCAGCCTTGTCGCCTCAACACGATCGTTCCATATATCAGGAGAAGACGTTTTCTCTTCTAATTCAGCAATTTCTTTTTCTAAACTAGCTTTGTCAAAGACAACCTCTTAAATTTTTATAGCTTGCAACTATTTTATTGAATTCACTGCTTATTTCGTATAATTCTCTCATATTATTCCTCCTCTTTTTTCTCGTTTTCTTTTTTTAGAAGCGGATTAATCGCATCCATAGATAGATTAGATGCTTTTAATAAAGTGGTCATAATATCTTCATTATCTGAAATTATAGTTGCTTTCTTACCGGCAGTAGTTGGACGCAAGTTAATTTTTTCACCTTCAGGTTTAGCAGGAGTTTCAGCTTGTTTATTAGCATTTGCTTCCTTGAGCTTCGCCTGTTCTTCAGCCTGTCTTTTTGCCAATTCTTGTGCACGCTTAATCTGATCAAGTTCTTCTTGTGTACGACGACGAATTTGAACATGGAGCAACATCTTAACAATATCAACACCAATAGTTTCAATCATCTTCTCAAACTTTTCATAACCTTCATTAGTATAAGCTTGGAGAGGATTGGTATTTGCATATGAACGAAGGTAGATAGCTTCACGAAGTTTAGCCATAGTATCAATGTGCTTTGTCCAGTTGCGGTCAACCATCTGCAAAGCAACAGCCTTTTCAACATAATTAACCTCTTCTTCATTCCAAGACAACTTCTTCTTCTCGTAATTATTAAGCAATACTTCTCCAAGAAGCTCAATTCCTTCATCTTGCGCAATATCTTCAAATACTTCTTTATTAATCGTTCCTTCAGGCAAAAACTGTGGTTCAATCATTTCCATTAATTTATCAGTGTCAACAACATTTTCCTGATCAATTACTTTCAAACTATCTTTAATCAAAGAGCGAGCACAGTTTTCAAAATAACGAGGAATATTGTTTGAAATACTTTCAGTAAACAATATTTCATCTCTTTGTTTATACATAATCTCTCTTTGTTTACGCAAAACATCATCATAATCAAGCAATGACTTACGTGTATCAAAGTTCATACCTTCAACTCTTTTTTGAGCACTTGTAATTGCCTTGGTAAGTGTAGGACTCTTTATTTCTTCATCACCATACTTTGCGAAAGCTTTGCGAACAAAGTCACTAGCAAATCTTCTCATCAAATCATCATCAATGGAGACGAAGAAACGCGAATAACCTGGATCACCTTGACGTCCACTACGACCACGCAATTGGTTATCAATTCTTCTTGACTCATGTCTTTCAGTACCTAAAACACATAGTCCTCCAAGCTCCTTAACCTCATCAGAAATCTTAATATCAGTACCACGACCTGCCATATTAGTTGCAATAGTAATAGCACCCTTACGACCAGCATCCTCAATAATCTTAGCTTCTCTTGCATGATTCTTAGCATTTAAAACTTCATGTGGTAATCCAAGTTCAACTAACAAATCATGAACAACTTCACTCTTTTCAACCGAAGGTGTACCGATTAAAATCGGTTGACCTTTTGCATGAATCTCAGCAACTTTCGCTACTAAAGCTTTATATTTTGCACTTTCAGAAGAGAAAATAGCATCAATATCATCAATTCTTTGAACTGGTCTATTAGTTGGAATACAAGTAACACGCATATTATAAATCTTTCTAAATTCTTCTTCTTCTGTCTTAGCAGTACCTGTCATACCAGAAAGTTTATCATACAATCTAAAGAAGTTTTGATAAGTAATAGTTGCCATTGTAATAGTTTCAGGCTTAATTGTAACATGCTCCTTTGCTTGAATAGCTTGTTGTAAACCATCGGAATACTCTCTTCCTTCCATTGTACGACCAGTAAAAGTATCAATAAGAACAATTTCATTGTCCTTGACCATATACTCTGTATCTCTTCTCATAATAAAATTGGCCTTTAATGCTTGATGAATTCTATGAACCAAATCAGCATGTTCAGAAGAATAGATATTACTAATACCAAAAGCTGATTGAACTTTATCAACACCACTATCAGTTAAAGAACAAGTTTTCTTTTTAATATCAATTTCAAAATCAGTTTTTCTTGATAAAGATTTAACACAACGATCAGCAAAAATATAAGAATTCGCTGTAACTCCACTACCACCAGATATGATGAGTGGTGTTCTAGATTCATCGATCAAAATAGAGTCGGCTTCATCAACGACAGCAAAATTAAGTCCACGTAAAACTCTATCATTAGCCGAGCCAGCCATATTATCACGCAAATAGTCAAAACCAACTTCAGAGTTTGTTGTATATGTAATATCACATTGATATGCTTCTTGCTTTTGTTTTGTATCTTTTTCACGTAAGTTAATACCAACAGTTAAACCTAAGAAGCGATAAATCTGTCCCATCCATTCAGCATCACGACCTGCTAAGTATTCATTAACAGTAACAACATGAACACCTTTACCAGTCAATGCATTAGTATAAACAGCCATTGTTTCCGTAAGAGTTTTACCTTCACCTGTTTTCATTTCAGCAATATCACCTTCATGCAAGACTTGAGCACCAAATACCTGAACGTCATAAGGATATTGTCCGATTACACGTCTAGCAGCTTCACGACAAACGGCAAATGCCTCAGGTTGAATCTCATCCAAAGTTTTACCAGAAGCAAGCAATTGTTTAAAATAAGGTGTCTTAGCTCTTAACTCATCATCAGTCAACTTTTCCATTTCCTCAGCATAAGCCAAGACTTTTGCAGCCTTTTTCTTAATTTTCTTGTATGCTCTTGCATCAATTCTAAATAACTTGTCTAAAAATCCCATGTGTCCACCTCTCTAAATAAAAGTAATAAAATACAATCTAAAAACTATATCTAAATAGACATATCTTGGTTATTATATAATTTTATTATATATTTATCAATAACTAGATAATTATAATAAAAAAACCACTGGCGTTACCCAATGGCCAATTTGCCCGGTATCCCACTGTCAACAAGGACCTTTACGCGTCCGGACGGGCTCCACTATAAGAATCCAGACCAGCTGGCAACACATAACTACCTGTTACTAAACTTCACAAGTTTTCCGCGATCAATATTAGTCTATACATATACAAATATTATGTCAATGAATAAAAGAAGAAATCTTTGACATTAAAAATTAATTGCTCACCCCCACTAACTCCCACACCTCCGAGGGAGCTTCCCCCGGAAGCGGACGAGGAGGTGT
>CAOSOP010000021.1 GCA_948525355.1 uncultured Bacilli bacterium
ACTGGATTTCGGACACACAAACGTACGCGGGAAGCGACATAAAAATACCGGAAAACTGGCCAAATTCGTACCAAGCGGGGTCGCAAAAAGGCGAAGCTAACAATCAAAAGTTTAGAACAATGTCATTTGATCATATTCAGGTAAATCATCAAAATCAATGAATTTACTATACTTTAACTTTATTTCACTAAGTTTAGCTTCACTAAGTTTAGTACGATTAATTAAATCTTCTTCAGATGTAAACGACCTCTTATTTCTAGCTTCAACAATACTTTGTGCTATTTGTCCATTTAAGCCTGGAATTAATCCTATCGGAGGAATGACCATATTCTTTTCTCTATCAACTATATATTGTCCTGCTTCTGAGTTTTTCAAAGAAACTTTAGCGAGCTTGATTCCTCTTCTTTCCATTTCTAAGTCAATTGCGAGAGTCTGATATAAAGATTTTTCTATAACTGAAATCTGCTGTTGAGCAGTGATGCTTTTCATTTTTTCACAGATCTTCTTTATGCCACCCATCATTGTTTCAATATCAAACTGGTCACATCTTAATGTGAAATAAGTTGCATAGTATTCTAATGGATAGTGGACTTTAAACCACCCAACACGAACACCCATCATGCAATATGCAGTAGCATGAGCTCTTGGGAACAAGTATTTAATTTTCTTACATGAATCGATAAAATACTCTGGAACATCATGCTCGCGCATCATTGTCTCATATTTTTCTCTCTTAGCAGCTTGTGATGGAAGATTGAACATACCTTTTCTAACCATTTCCATTATCTGGAATGTATCTAGATAGTCCATCTTATATTTATCGTGAAGGATATTCATAATATCATCACGACATCCTATAACTTCTTGCAGTGTACAAGTCTTTGATGAAATCAAAACTTCAGCATTTCCTTCAAAAACATTTGTACCATGTGAAAGGCCAGATATTATGAGAAGGTCTGCAAATTTTGTCGGTTTAGTTTTTGAAAGCAACCGACGTGCAAAGTCTGTACCAAATTCAGGAATACCTAATGTTCCTAAGCTAACTTCTAGATTCTGATATTCTGGATCTAATTTATATTTAAGGTTTAATGCGCTGTTAGAAGTGAACAATGATAATACCTTTGGATCATCATATGGAATAGTCTTGATATCAACTCCTGTCATATCAAGCATCATTTTTAAAGCATATGGGTCAACATGACCGAGCATATCTAGTTTTAATACATTATCGTGAATAGCATGGAAATCAAAATGTGTTGTTTTCCACGATGCATCTAATGAATCAGCTGGATATTGAATTGGTGTAAAATCATAAACTGACATACCTTCGGGAATAACGATAATTCCTCCTGGATGTTGTCCTGTCGTTCTTTTAACATCAATACAGCCATATGCAAGTCTTTTTATTTCAGCAAAAGGTATTTTCGTAATGTCGTATCCTTTTCTTTCATAATATCCGCTTGCAAAAGATATTGCAGTTTTTTCTGCAACTGTTTCAATAGTTCCAGCTTTAAATACATTATCTGCCCCTAAAAGTTCTTTAGTCATTTCATGTGCTTGTGATTGGAAATCTTTAGGGAAGTTCAAATCAATGTCAGGAACTTTTTCGGCCTTGAATCCTAAAAATGTTGCGAAAGGAATATTTTGTCCATCACGATCTAATTCTTCACCACAAACTGGGCACTTCTTTTTAGGCAGATCATATCCTGAGCGATAAATAGACGGGTCCGCCCATTCTAAATGCTTACACTTTTTACAGATATAATGCGGTGCTAAAGGGTTAACTTCAGTTATATTAGACATTGTAGCAATGAGAGAAGAACCAACTGAACCTCTCGAACCGACAATATATCCTGCTGCATTAGTTTTAGTTACTAATAGCGATGCGATATAGTAAATAACATAGTAATTATTTTCACGAATACCTTTCAACTCTGCTTCAAGTCTATCCATAATTACTTGTGGAATAGGGTCTCCATACTTCTTTTTAGCATTTTCAAAAACCATTCCCTCTAATAGTTTGTCACAATCTTTAATCGTAGGAGTATATAATTTATCTTTCAAAGGTTTACAAACTTCAATCATATCGGCGATTAAGTTAGTATTCTTTACGACTATTTCATCTATTAATTCTTCATCATTTAAATACGAGAATTCTTTTTTCATTTCAGTTGTAGTTAAAAACATCTGATCAGGATTATCATACTTTGGCATCTTAGCTCTTCGATATGGATTTAATGGATGTGGAACACCTTTCTTTCCTTTAGTATCAATGTATACATCTCTAAACTCTTTTTGTTCTTCTCTTAAATAATGAACATCGCCTGTTGCAACAACTATCTTATTTATTTCTTTCGCACTATCAATAATATCCTTACAAGTTTTCTTTATGTTATCTATTGAAGCAACCTGTCCATCGTTAATCAAAAAACTATAACATGATAAAGGTTGAAGTTCGATGTAGTCATAAAATTTCATCAATTCTTGTAAATCTTCTTTTGAACGAGTCAATCCTGCTTCAAAAATCTCACCATTAAAACAAGATGAGCCGACAAGAAGATTCTTGCGGTATTTGTTTAAAACACTTCTTGGAACTAAAGGGTTTGATGAAAAGTATTTAATATTTGATTCTGAAACCAATTTATATAAATCTTTTAAACCTTCACTATTTTTAACTAGAACTGTAACATGAAATGGGTGAGCTGTATAAATGACATCATCGTTTTGTAAAGAACTCAATTCTTCATGCGTCATATCGATATTTTGGTCATAAAAAGATGATAGCATTCCTTGGAAAACCTCACCTAAAACCTTTGCGTCATAAACCGCACGGTGTGCTGATTCTTCATCATAGTCAACTTCCATAAGCCTTGATATAGCACCTAAAGAGTGTCTTCTCTGCTTTGGGAATAAATAACGTGAGAGTGGAAGTGTATCGATGACTGGATTAGTCAATGGTTTCATTCCATTAACCTTAAGGGCTTCATTAATAAAACCAACGTCGAATGTTGCATTATGAGCGACAATTATTGAATCACCAAAAAACTCAACAATATCCTCTAAAGCTCTTTTTATTCCTTTTCCACCCGCAACCATCGAATCGTCAATGCCAGTTAATTTTGTTACAACTGTTGGAATGCTGATGTCTGGTTTGACAAAAAAGTCAACTTCATCTTCAATATTCGCATGCTCTATTTTAACCGCACCAAATTCAATTATTCGATCATATCTAGCACTTAGTCCTGTCGTTTCTAGGTCAAATACTACATAACTAGCTTCCCTAAGTTTTTGTTTTGAAGGATTAAATATATTGATTAAATGTTCATCAACGCAATAAAGTTCAGCACCATAAAGCATTTTTATATCATGCTGTTCACTAGCCTTTTGAGCAGAAGGAAATCCTTGTACACAACCATGATCTGTTATAGCAACTGCCTTGTGGCCTAAAGACTTGGCAAATTTAGCATAATCATCGATTGAGTTAACTCCATCCATTTCTGAAAACTTGGTATGAAGATGTAATTCAACTCTTTTTTCAGGTGCCTCATCGACAATCTCTTTATCAGGCTCTAATATTTTCGGTATTCCGATTATTTTAAAACTTGTATGTCCATGGAATACTTCTTTCCTTCCCTTGACACGAAGATTCTGTCCAACAGAAAACATACCATCAAGTTCATCTAGCTTTTCTGGATCCTTTTCCTTGTTGACCATGAAAAAACATTCCATCGACGAAGTTTTATCATAAATATATAATTTCAGCACTGCGAACTTTTTAAAAGAATCTATTTCTTTTAAAAACACTTTTCCTGTAATATATCCCTTATCAAATGCATCAATATCCTTAATAAAAAATTGTTCAAATCTATTAGATGCAGCCTTTCTAGCATTATACTTCTTTATTTCTTCCTGCTCTTTTAAATAAGATTTCTTAGCTTCTAATTTGTATATTCTATCAATATCATCATCTTCCTCATTTTGATATTCGAAAAATTCTTCTTCAGATTCCTCAACTTCATTGATATCGTCTTCTTCACTATCGACAACTTGATAAGAAATCGCCATAAAACCTGGACAAACTTTTTCTAAATACTTATTTAACCTACTGATTGCCTCAGTCAGTTCTTCATCTTCTTCACTAAATCCGATACAAACCATGTTTTCTTTAATGTTAAAGTTATCTAAAACATAGCTATTAGTGTTGTTAATATAATCTTCAACGATAAAATTAACTAAATCACTTGTCAAACCTTTAGGATAAGTTATCGCAATATCACTCTTAAATCCACCATTATTTTCAAATTCTTTTTGGGCATTAAAAAGTGTTTGGAATGCTTTATATGACAAAGGTTTGATGAGAATAAACCTACCTTTAAATATGTTTGTCATTTTATTCATTCCTAAAACTTCTAAGATCAAGTCAGAATACTGATCCAACTCATCTTGTTTTATTCCTATTTTAGTTAAATATCTTAATACTAAATTATCCATAAAAACCACATTAAATAAACATCATTACAATATCTTTGATTAATAAAACAAACATAAGCAAGAACAATAGACCGAATCCTATTATCGTAACGATTTTTTTAGCCTTGCTAGGAACTTTCTTTTTTGATATTCCTTCAATCGCCGCAACGACTATTTGCCAACCATCTAATCCTGGTATTGGAATAAGATTGAAGATTGCGAGGTTGACAGATATAAGTCCCCAATACGAGAAGAATACTGCCGCACCACTATTGACCGCTGTTTCAGAAAGCTGGAAAACAGAGATTATACCACCAACATTATTCCATCCTTGTGGTGTAAATAACTGACCTATAGCCTTAAATAAAGCGACTGTGCCGTTTCCAAAAGCAATACTCGCTTGTTTCATTCCTTCTGCAAAGCCAAGAAAATGCTTAGAAGGTGTAAATCCAATAGTATCCCATGCATAAGTCTTTGAATTCATTTCATCAGTTGAAACAACCTTTGCATTTGTAGTGATTGTATAAGACACTTTTTCACCCGAAACTAATGAAACCGTGAAAGTTATTTTACGATAATCGCTTTCAGCCTTTGGAATATATAAATTGCGTTCATTTTCACTTAAAAATGAAAGATTAAGATAATAAGTTATATCATTATAAGAATCAGTGAGTTGTGAAGTATTTAAAACCATAACTTCATTTCCACCATCACATTTAAATGACATATCGTCGATGCTTTCAATGATAATGCTATCACCTTCTTTAATCTTTCCATCACTAACACTAATGAACTTGCTGCTTGAAGCAACTACAATTTTATTGCTGTTTAAATTTGGTTGCGGACAACAAGTATACGATATGGCGAAAAATATAAATCCTAGAATAAAATTAACAGTTACACCTGCAACAAATATCAATACCTGCTTCCACCAAGAAATTCCAGCAATAGTTCTTTCTTTAGGGACATCAGCAATTTCCTTGTTGGTCCTCTCTTTATCATCCTCTTCTTCTCCAGCAATCGCAACATATCCTCCAATAGGAAGCGCACGAACTGAAAAAATTGTCTCACCCTTTTTAGGTTTATGCTTATATAATGCTGGACCCATTCCAATTGAGAACTCATAACAATAAACATTAAATAGCTTTGCAACTGAAAAATGACCCAACTCGTGTAAACATATCAAGACACAAAGCGAGAGCAAGAATATAATAATATTAAGAATAAACGATAAGAATCCATTCATATAATCACCATTATCCCTTTCTAATCTCTTCTATGATTTCTGAAGCAACTCTATTAGCTTCAGATATAGCGTGCATAATATCTAAGATAGAGTCAACATCATTTTGTCTAACCCTCTTAAATGTATTCACTATAATAGTATATATATCTTTAAAAGATATTTCATCATTAATAAATGCATTTACCGCAATTTCATCGGCTGCACTGATAATTGCTAGTGCAGTTGTGTTTTCATTAAAGTTATTTAAAATAAGCCTAAACAGCGGATATCTCTCTTCTTCAAACTTTCGAAAGTGCAAATCAACAAGATTAAACTTACTAAAGTTTTCTTCACTTCTCTTACAATCATTTAAAGCATAAGCTATTGGAATTTTCATGTCATTGCTTGCAAGCTCTAAACTAAAACTGCCATCAACTAACTCTACCAAAGCATGAATCAAACTCTCATCATGCATCAACACATGAATCGAGTCAAAATCATAATCAAAGAAGAATCTTGCTTCAATAACTTCAAATGCCTTATTCACAAGTGTCGCACAATCAACTGTTATTTTATCACCCATCGACCAGGTTGGATGCTTTTTAACCATTTCATAATTAGCACTGCCAACTTTTTCAAGGGGTAAATCTCTTAAAGCACCGCCAGAACAAGTTATATATATACTTTTAACTTTTTGCTTCAACGAAAGAAGTTTGTATAAAGACGAATGTTCACTATCAATTGGGATAATCTTCGCTTTAGGATTAGCCTTTAAGCTTTTCTTTAAGAGTTTATATCCAATAACTATCGATTCCTTATTTGCTAAAAACAGAGTTCTGCCAAGATCAATAGCTTCTAAAGAAACTTCAAGGCCATTAACACCAGATACAGCGTTAAAAACGCAAGCGTTTTTATAATCGCTGATCATTTGTAAGACATTTCCCATGTAAATCTTCTTACCACTGATGTTTAGTTCACCTTTAACGATTCCAACAGCTTCAATAGATTTAAATTTTTTTAAAATTTTATCTAATCCATCCGTTCGAGAATAAGAAACTATTCCAACTATGCGATATTTACAAGAAGCTGAACTTAAGACTTCTAATACTTGTTTTCCTATGCTTCCAGTATAGCCAAATAATATTAGATCCTTTTTCACATTAAGAAGTTCCAATCATTTGAAATCAATAAAACTAATATAGCGATAATAATATTTGTTGTAATCAAAGAATCACAGCGATCTAAAACACCACCATGTCCAGGGAATATTGTTCCAAAATCTTTGATAACAAAGTTTCTTTTAATTGATGAGAATAAGAAATCACCGAGATTTGCCGCTAATGGCATGATAACAGATAATAGGACAATCCATTTCCAGTTTGTACCGCTAAAGCAAATCACGTCTGGAATAAGTGGCAAATCAAAACAGTATTCCATTATCGCGGCAAAAGAAATGCTAAATGCGATTGAAATAATCCATCCGCCAAAGAAACCTTCCCAAGATTTTTTTGGAGAAATTCGCGGATTCATTCGATGCTTACCGAATAATACTCCGATAAAATAAGCTCCAATATCTGACATATAGGTGCCAATCATAACATAAAAGAACAATATGCACGAAGCATAATCATTTCCCCAATACTGCATATTTGCTGGGAAATATCTTAAAAAATAAGAAGCATAAACACCAAATCCAATAAAAACTGACATGGTAAAGAGGTAACATACATCACTTAATGTAACTCTTTTATTTATTATTGAAATAAAAAACAGAATTAAAAACAGTGTTAGTATACCTATTGTCGAAAGATTTAAAGTGGTCAATGTAAAATATTGATTATTAAATATTTGATTCCTGATACTCTCATCTTTCAAAAACTGCCAATATATAAAACTTAAGACGAAGATGTAGATAATTCCGATTAAAAATAATGGATACCTCTTTTTACCTGGAGCCTTAACCATTTCATATATAGATATTAAAGCTAAAACTAGTATTATGCCAAATGTATACCAATTTCCTAAAACTAATAGTGGAAGGCCAATAGCAGATAAAACGAACGCTGTGAGAATGCGCGCAATCATACTCTTTTTTGAATCATCAGATAACTTATTCATTTACCCCTCCATATCTTCTTTTCCTATTTATAAATTCATTTAAATCACTCTCTAATATAGTTTTATTATAATCCGGCCAATAAACTTTATTAAATATCAATTCTGCATATGATAATCCATATAATATACAGTTGCTCAATCTTTGTTCACCAGAAGTACGAATCAATAAATCAACATTAGGAAGATTTCCTGTATAAAGATAACTAGAAAATAAATCATCATCTATATCTTCTATAGAAATACTTTTTTCTTTAACACCATTTGCTACACATTTAACAGCGTTTAAAATCTCTTGTCTTCCACCATAATTAAACAAAATATTAAATGTATGTAGTTTATTGCTTGAACTTTTTTCGATAGCTTCTTGTATAACTTTTTTAACTCCTCTTGGAATTCGTTTATCTTCTAAATCACCGCTAACAGTGATTCTAACACCTTTTTCTATTAATTCATTAATATTTGATTTAAAGAAAGCCTTCAATAACATGAATAAGTACTTGATCTCATCTCCATCTCTTTTCCAGTTTTCTGAAGAAAAAACAAATAGCGATACGGTGTTTATACTATATTTAAAGAAGCAATCATCAATAATCGGCCTGATAGCTCTAACACCTTCCATATGACCAAAAGAGCGAGGTTTACCACGCTCCTTAGCCCAGCGACCATTGCCATCCATTATGAATGCAATGTGTTTAATCCTATCAGACAAATTATAATCGTTATTCACTTTTAGATTGTATAGATTTCCTTTTCCTTAGCAACTAAAATGGCATCAATCTTTTCAATTGCCTTATCAGTTGCCTTTTGTACATCGTCATTTAAAGAAGAAGACATATCTTCGGATAATGTCTTATCCTTTTTAATTGTATTATTATAATCTCTTCTAATATTACGAATTGCAACTTTAGCATCTTCACAATACTTCTTTGCCTGTTTTGCAAATTCATCACGACGTTCAGTAGATAATGGAGGGAAGTTCAAACGAATACATCCACTATCGACGACTGGATTAACATTTAAATCTGATTCACCAATTGCCTGCTGCATTGATTTTAAAGCAGTAGGATCAAATGGACGAATTAGTAAACTAGTAGCACTAGGAGTTTGAACACTTGCTAATGATTTAATCGGCGTCATTTCTCCATAATACTCGACCAAAATACGATCTAAGATCATCGGAGAGACCTTTCCTGTTCTAATCGTTCCTAATGTTGTTTTTAAAGACTCTAATGTCTTTTCCATCTTTTCTTGACATTCTTCAATAATAAGTTCTTCCATATTATTCCTTTCTTATCGTGGTGCCAACATCTTCACCATTCATAACTCTTTTAAAATTATTAAGATCATTGATATTAAATACGCGAAGTTCAATATCAGATTCAGACAATAAACTTATAGCTGTATTATCCATAACCTTTAAATTTTTCTTTAACAAATCGATATAAGATATCTTTTTAATAAGTTTTGCATCTGGATTTATTCTCGGGTCTTCGGAAAGAACTCCTTCAGCACCATTCTTAGCCATGAGTATAGCCTCACAGTTCATTTCCTTAGCTCTTAAAGCGGCAGCAGTATCTGTTGTAAAGAATGGGTTTCCAGTTCCACCAGCAAATATAACCACTCGACCCTTCTCCAAATGTCTTAATGCTCTTCTACGAATATAAGGTTCTGATACCTCTGCTACATTAATAGCAGATAATACTCGGCAAGGAACATTATGGAGTTCAAGACACGACTGCAAAGCTAAAGCATTTATAATAGTTCCAAGCATTCCCATGTAATCAGCAGTTGTAGATTCTATACCAATCGTTTTAGCACTCTTACCGCGCCAAATATTACCAGCACCAATTACAATACTTATTTCGACACCATCTTTAACTAAATCTTCAATAGTTTCAGCCATAGAATGCAAAGTCTTTGATGAAAAAACATTTGAACCATCTTCATCCTTCAGTGCTTCTCCGCTCAATTTAATCAAAACTCGTTTATACTTTGTAGCCATTTTTTGACCTCCTTTTTATAGAAAAAACACTCAAAAGAGTGTTTTACTTTAATTTACTTGACTCATTACTTCAGAAGCAAAGTCATCAACGCGCTTCTCAAGTCCTTCACCAACTTGATAACGAACAAAGGCTAATACTTTTGCCTTGTTTTCTGCTAAAACTTGACTTACAGTTTTGGTGGTATCAAGGACATATTCTTGCTTAACAAGAATTTGTTCAGCAAACACTTTATTAACCTTTCCGTTGATAATTGATTCTTGAATATTCGCAGGCTTTTTACCAAAAGATTCATCAAGTAAAGAAGAAGCCTTTTGAATCTCAAATTCCTTTTGCATTACATCAGCAGGAATATCAGCTTCAGTTAAATATTGAGGATTTGAAGAAGCGACTGTCATGGCAATTCCACGAGCGAGTTCTTCGTTACCACCTTCCATTTTGACAAGGACAGAAATCTTACCTTTTAAATGGATATAACTAGCAAAAATCTGACTATCAGTCTTTTCTACTATTTCAAAACGACGAAGGTCAAGCTTTTCACCTAATTTAATAGTAGCATCAGTAAATGCTTGTTCAATTGTATTTCCGTTAGAAAGCTTAGCACTCTTAGCACAATTAATACATTGTGGTTTTTCATTTAAAATAGCAGTACTGCAATCATCAATTAATGCAACAAATGCATCAGAATGAGCAACAAAGTCGGTTTCACAGTTGATTTCTAAAACAACAGCTTTATTTCCTTCAACTTTAACATTGGTAAGACCTTCGGCAGCAATACGACCGCTTTTTTTAGCGACCTTAGCAATTCCATTTTCTCTTAACCAAGAGATTGCTGCTTCAACATCATCGTTATTTTCAAGTAAGGCCTTTTTACAATCCATTAAACCTGCGCCAGTTCTATCGCGCAAGATTTTAATCAATTCTATTGTCTTTGACATTATTATTCACCCTTTGCTTCTTCCTTGCTAGGTTCACTAGCTTGTTCACTTGCGGCAGGAGCTTCTTCACCAGAAGACTTCTTTGTATAAGCTGCTTTATACTTCTTGTTATTATTATGTGATTTTCCGCGAATAGCATAACTATCAGCTCTGAACTTATCTTTGATTAAACGTAATTCATCAACTTTATCGACATTCTTGGAAACTTCTTCCATACTAGCGAAAACTTCATTTTCACTCTTATATGCATAAATTGGTTCGCCACCCTTTGCTTCAACAACTGCATCAGCTAAGATACCAACAACTAATTTAATTGTCTTAACACTTTCTTCATTACAAGGAATTGCATAATCAACTGCAGTAGGATCGCAGTTAGTATCGAGGAGTGCAAAGACAGGGATATTTAATATCTTTGCTTCAGCGACTGCATTGTGTTCAGAGACTGGGTCAACGACGACAATTGCGTTTGGAATGCGACGCATTTCCTTAATTCCTTCAAGATTCTTTGAAAGTTTGTTGATTAACTTTCTCTTATCAAGAGCAATTTTCTTAGGAAGTTGATCAAATTGTCCATCATTATCTTGATCTTGTAAAGTCTTTAATAACTTTGTTCTTTTTGAAATTGTCTTAAAGTTAGTCAAAGTACCACCTAACCACTTATTATTCATATAGAATGAACCTGAACGAATTGCTTCCTCAGCAATTGTTTCAGTTGCTTGTGGTTTAGTACCAACAAATAAGACCTTTCCATTATTCTCAACAATGTGACGTAATGCTAAATATGCTTCTTGCAATTTAGTAACAGTCTTTGTTAAGTCGAGGAGGTGTACTCCACTTCTTGAGCCATAAATGTAATCCTTCATAAGTGGATTCCAACGGCGTGTTTGATGACCTAAATGTGCACCAGTTTCTAATAAGGCTTTAGCTGAGACGACGGCTTCATCATCAGAATGCATGGTGTTTGCCATAACCTCTGCAGCTTTTTCTACTTGACTATTGACAGAAGCCTCATTAATCTCTTCAACAGTCTTTTCTTTTTCTTGATCACTCATATGTGACCCCCTTTCGTTAATCACCCTCAATGTTCTAAATGTCAACCTAATGCTAGCATTAGACTAGTCAACAAAATTCCATTGAGT
>CAOSOP010000022.1 GCA_948525355.1 uncultured Bacilli bacterium
AATAAGTAGGTATTGTACAGAAGTTACTAACTATCTTTTATCCTTTGGGTTTGAGAGTTATGTTAAAATAAGTAGGTATTGTACCTAAAAGCGCTATAACTATATAACCTAATAGTTTGAGAGTTATGTTAAAATAAGTAGGTATTGTACGCTCAACACATCATGAACTGAAGAATACTCGGTTTGAGAGTTATGTTAAAATAAGTAGGTATTGTACTAATGTAGTGGCTAAAGGAAAATCGTATTGTTTGAGAGTTATGTTAAAATAAGTAGGTATTGTACCGCTACGGAAAGTTGACTTGCGCGAGCCGGTTTGAGAGTTATGTTAAAATAAGTAGGTATTGTACGCTTACACTAAAATCACCACTACAGACTTCCGTTTGAGAGTTATGTTAAAATAAGTAGGTATTGTACTGTTGGAAAGTTTCGAGGTGATTAGAGATGCGTTTGAGAGTTATGTTAAAATAAGTAGGTATTGTACCATCACTATAGTCAATGAGAGTGCTGTTTTGTTTGAGAGTTATGTTAAAATAAGTAGGTATTGTACGCGTGTAGTCAGTTCTTATTGAGCGAAAAGGTTTGAGAGTTATGTTAAAATAAGTAGGTATTGTACTGATAAGTCAGTTATCTGGACTAACTTTTCGTTTGAGAGTTATGTTAAAATAAGTAGGTATTGTACAAAACCTGAGCAGCGGAACGCTCCGGAGAAGTTTGAGAGTTATGTTAAAATAAGTAGGTATTGTACTCTTGCTGATTTAATTAAGAATCTATGAAAAAAACATAGATTTTTATTGTGTATAGTGATAAAATCTTTTTTATGAAAAATGATGTAATAGTTATAAATAATTTATCTAAATCATTTGGTGACATTAAGGCTATTAATAACCTCTCGTTTAAAGTTAAAAAGGGAGAACTATTTGCTTTTTTGGGTATTAATGGAGCTGGAAAGAGCACGACAATTTCTATTATTTCTGGTCAGATACGTAAAGATGAAGGAGAGGTTTTTGTCGATGGATTATCTATTGACGGAAATATGCAGAAAATCACTTCCAAAATAGGTATAGTTTTTCAATCATCTGTGCTTGATAATATGTTAACCGTAAAGGATAATTTGTTGTCGAGGGCGAGTTTATATGGAATAAAAAGAGCTGATGCTCTTAAAAGAATAGATGATTTAGCAAATCTTTTAGAGTTTTCTGAACTATTGAAGAGAAATTTTGGTAAACTTTCAGGTGGTCAAAGAAGAAGAATTGATATTGCTAGAGCTTTGATTAATAAGCCAGAGGTACTTATTCTGGATGAACCAACTACTGGACTTGATCCTAAAACTAGAACATTGTTATGGGATGTAATTGAAAGATTGCGCAAAGAAAATGGAATGACAGTCTTTTTAACAACTCATTATATGGAAGAAGTATCAAATGCTGATTATGTCGTGATTTTAGATAGTGGAAATATAGTTTGTGAAGGAACTCCAAATGATTTGAAGAATCTTTATTCAAAAGACTATTTAAATGTATATAATGTAGAAAAAAATAAAGTTGAAGCGCTTGGAAAAAAGTACAGACCTTTGGCCGACGGATTTCAAATAGAAGTGGACAGTACTAATGAGGCTTTAGAATTAGTTGTGAAATATAAAGATGTCTTTACTGATTTTGAAATTGTTAAAGGAAAGATGGATGATGTTTTTTTGAGTGTTACGGGAAAGGTATTAGGAGAGCATTGATATGACATCGTTTAAAGGATTGCTAATAAGAAACATTAAAATATATTTTAAAGATAAAATTTTCTTTTTTACTTCGTTAATAACACCACTGATTTTATTGTTTTTATTTATTGCATTTTTAAATCAAACATATAGGAATATTATTTTATCTTTTTTTCCATCAACTGGTGATGTATCTTCTTCATTAGTGAATGGTTATTCGGGATGTTTTTTACTGTCGAGTATAATGTCAGTTACATCAGTTACGGTTTCTTTTTCAACTAATCTATTAAGTGTGCAGGACAAATATCGTGGTCAGTTGTCTGATTTCAATTCTACACCAATAAGCAGGGTTATATTGAGTATTTCATATTATTTTTCTTCAGTCATTTCAACACTTATAATCTGCTCTATAACTCTCATCATATCATTTATTTATATTTCAATAGTAGGATGGTATATTTCTTTTATTGATGTCTTGGGAATAATATTAGTGACGATAATATTGATCTTTTTTGGAACTTCACTATCTTCATTAATTAATCTTTTCTTAAAAACCGAAGGTCAAGTTACTGCGATTACTGTTATTATATCTTCTGGTTATGGATTCTTAGCAGGTGCATATATGCCTTTATCTGAAACGAATACTATACTTAGAAGAATACTTATGTTTTTACCAGGTACATATGGAAGCATTGCGATGAAAAATCACGCATTATCTGGGTGTATAAATGAGTTTTCATCATTAAATATGCCTAGTGAAGCAATTGATAAATTGAAATATGTTTCGGATATTTCGCTTGACTTTTTTGGTATGGATGTAAGTCTATTAGCTTGTTATCTTGTGTTGATTTGTTCTACACTTGTCTTTTTAGCATTATTCATTGTTTTGAGCAAGTTTAGAAAAACTTCTGCGAGGTTATAATGGATACAAAGAATATTTTGGATGTTGCTAAATTAGTAAACTTGTTACTGAGTTATGATGAGTATTCAAAAATAGAAAGTGATGTTCCTCTTTCTAGTTTTGAGATAAGAGCATTATTTATAATATATGTTTTAGAAAAAGAATCTAACAATACTCCTAAAAAACTCGCTTTTCAGTTGGCAGTCAGTCAAAGTATGTTCAGTAATATTGTTAAAAAACTTGAATGTGAAGGATATGTCATTAAAGTTAAATCAACACTTGATAAAAGAATGACATTTATAACTCTTACAGATTTAGGAATTAAGGTTGTAAAGAAATACATACAACTACACAGTGAAATATATGAAGAAATATATAATATTGTTGGAGATACACAATTAAAAATAATTGAAAATTTAATTAAGGTCAGGATTAAAGAGAAGAGAGAATGTTTTGATTGATAGTTTAATATGACAGTTTTTTCATAATACTATTTATATTATATAGTTATATATGTTATACTATAAAAGCATTTTGGAGGAAAAATGGGACAGAATAAGCATCAACCAAAGGAATCAAAAAAAAGATTTTCAATATCGATGGACGCTGAAAAAACATTAATAGGGATTGCCATCACACTTTTATCAGTAATTGGATTACTTAATCGTGGTTTTTTGGGTGAGTTTTTAACTTATATAGCTGCTTATGTTTTTGGTGTTTTCTATGTGTTTTTCTTTCTTCTTTTTATTTATATCGGTTTGTATTTAGCTATTAAGAAAAAAGGTATTGCTTTTAAGATGAATCTTTATTTTCTTGGAGCATTCTTATTTTGTTTTGGAATTATGATAATCGCTTCATTAAGTACAAATAATCTGAAGATTAATAATTTATTTTCTGTTTATGGGGGACAGATGAATCTAGTTTCTAGTTCATCTTTTAAAATCACTGATTTAAGCAATTTAGGGGCAATCGGTGGCGGATTTATCGGTGCCTTTTTTGCAGCATTGTTAAACTCTTCTGTCACTAATATTGGTGGCTGGATAGTTACGATGTTAATCATTATTTTTGGATTGTGCTTGATTTTAAAAGAGCCACTAAAAAAGACTTTTGTTTTCATCAAGACAAAAATCTCAGAAAAGAAGGCTTCTAAGAAGAATGAAGTTAGCAAAGAAAAACTTGAAGAAAGGCTTGGAGAAGAGACGATCACAACTGAACATATTGAGCCAACAAACTTAGAACGTGAAGAAGATTATTCATATACAAGTCAATCTTCTGCGTTTAGATCATATGATCCAAACTTCAAAGATGAAGCGCCTATTGTATTAGAAGAAGAAGTTAAGGATGAAGTTTTATCTGATGAAAAGATAAGCAATAATAATGAAAAGAAAGTACATGCGGGATTCTTCTCGCTGTTTAGAAAAAATAAATCGCAAACTGAAGAGGATGAAAAACTTGGTGATTTAGGTTCTAGTAAAAACGATGCTGAGGAAAGAAGAATTAAGCAGGATCCACAGCCAATAGTTAATGAAATGTCTTATGGAATAGAGTTCATTGATAGACAAAAAGAGTTAGAAGAGAAAAATCCTGAACCAGTAAAGGCTCCTGTTCAACAAAATCCTAATATCAGATATATCTTGCCTGGTGTTGATATGCTTTCTGAACATGCGGATAGTGGAAAAAGAGAAATTAATATCAACGAGAGTATCGCAAGAGCTAATAGAATTAATGAAGTCTTTAATAATTTTAAAATACACGCCCATGTTATTTCTTATAATATTGGTCCAAGTGTTACAAGATTTAATGTCAAAACTGATCCAGGCGTAAGAGTTAATTCAATAGCTAATTTGGTCAACGAAGTGCAAGTTGCATTAAATGGTGATAAATCGGTAAGAATTGAAACTGTTGTTCAAGGAAAAGATACTTCAGGAATTGAAGTTGGAAATAAAGCTCCTACAATGGTTAGTTTCAAGGACTGTTTCGCTTCAATTAATGAAGCAAACTCAGATAAATTAGTCGTTCCTTTAGGTCAAGATATAGGACATGAAGTAATTACAATTTCTATCGATGATTTACCACACCTTCTAGTTGCTGGTACAACAGGGTCAGGTAAATCGGTCTTTATTCATTCATTGATCATGACTTTGATTATGAGAAATTATCCAGATGAATTAAGGCTAATAATGATTGATCCAAAGAAAGTTGAATTTGCTAAGTATAATAATATACCACATTTATATTGCCCGATTATCACTGATCCAGTTCAAGCAACTGCAGCTCTGTTCAAGTTGATAAACGAGATGGAAAGAAGATTCACCATCATGGCTCGAGAAGAAGTAGTCAATATTAAGGAATATCGAGCAAAGCAAAAGCTTGATCCTTCAAAAGAGGTTATACCTAATATCGTTGTCATCATCGATGAGTTTGCTGATCTGATTTCTAATAATGCCAAAGAAGTTGAACCACAGATTCAAAGATTAGCACAGAAGGCTCGTGCGGCTGGTATCTATCTCATCATCGCTACACAACGTCCATCTGTCAATGTCATTACTGGTGACATTAAGGCAAATATTCCAGCCCGTGTTGCATTATCTGTTTCTTCTTCTTTCGACTCTAAAACCATTTTAGATGAAGTTGGTGCTGAAACATTAATCGGTAAAGGTGACTTGTTGGCAAGAATTCCTACTAGTAAAGCACTAGTTCGTGTCCAATCAGCATTTGTTGACAACGAAGAGATTTCTCGTGTTACTGCCTATCTTAAATCGCAAGGAAAACCTGTGTTTAATCAGGAGTTCTTGAATTTACGAGTTGAAAAAGAAGGTAGTAGCGGTGATGCTGGTACAGGACTTATGAATGCTGGAAAAAGGCATGATAAGATTAGAGAAGATCCTTTGTATGCGGAGATTAAATCATTTGTTATCGATACTCAAACTGCCAGTTCCTCCTCGCTCATGAGAAACTTCGGTCTTGGCTTTGGAAGAGCAGCAGCGTATATTGATACTCTTGAAGAGGATGGAATAATTAAGTCTGTTGCAAATGGAAGAAAAACGGTTATTGTCAAAAGAGAGGATTAGATATGAATAGTATTAAACCAGATCATGTACAACAAGTTGAAAATAATGCTCACTTTAATGTTTGTAGAAGCATTAGAAGACAGCAATTAGTATCTGTCACTTATTTAATTCCTCGACTTAATATAAAAAAAGAAGCACTCTTTATTTATTTAGGAATGGTTTTTCATTCAAGCAAGGAATATTTGACATATAGAAGTTTAATGAAAAAACTTGATTCATTATATGGTGCAAAGTTAAGCGTTTCACATAAGATTTTTGAAAGAGATATATCTATTACATTTTCTATTGTTGCTACTGATGATGCATATCTTCATACGATAAAAAACCTCTCAATGGAGGCGGTTGAACTTCTCAATGCATTAATAAATAACGGAATCTCGCGAGATGAATCGACTTTAAATGCTATAAAAGAGCATGCATGTAAAAGTTATGAAGAGTATGTAAAATCTGATGAATATACTATAAACCAAGGAATCAATGAGCTCTTTAAAAATTCATTTAAATATAAAGAATATATGTATGACAGTTTAGAAGCAATAAATTCTGTAAGTTTTACTGATATAGAAGCTATTATATCTGAACTTTCAAATTGTACACGATTTGTTACATATATAGGTGATGAAAAGGCTTCTACAGCGATAAAGCTCAAGCATTACTTTAAACCAACACCATTTATTCCACGCGTTAGAACAAATGACCTTGTAATTAATAAGGTGGATTCAATCGATTTGAATAATGGTGGTAAGAAACTATATATTGCTTATCGTTATCCTTCAATAAATGGTGAAGCGACATTGCTTTTCACACTTGTTATGGAAAATATTTTAAAACATTTAATCAATGATGTTTTAAAACTAAATATCAACTTTAGAGTTAATTATAATTTATTTAATGGATTGGTTGTAATTGAAATAAATGATTTAGTTTCATCGGACAAACTTTATCTTGAAAAGATAAAGGAATTATTAGCTAGTGAGTTTATTGAATTAGATAAGAGCGTTTTTAATAAGGAAATGAAAGTATTAAAGACCAAGCTTCAAATGATTAAGGAAGATGATGAAGGAAGAAATGATTTTATCGTTTTAACCACATATTTAGCTATATCTAAAAAAATAGATGATTATCTAGATAAAGTAGAAAAACTGTCTATTGAAGATTTTAAATCGTTTCTTGTTCACTGTAATTTTATTGGTGATGTTAAAAGTTAAAAGGAGTGAAGTATATGCATAAATTAACATTTGATGGAGTAAAGACAGCTTTATATGAAGAAGTGACCTCATATGGTTTGAAAGTTGTCATAGCTCCGATTGAGAATTCTGAAATCACTGTCGGTGGAGTCTATGTTGCGACTGGATCACTAAGGCATGAAGAAAAGATCGATAAGACCAAGTGCCCACAAGGTCTAGCGAGCTATTTGTCAAAAATAATACATAAAGCCACTAATTTTGATGTAAAGAAGAAGTTAGAAGAATTAGGTGCTATATATCAAGTAAAGTGCGATTATTCAAGCACAGTTTATTCTTTTGTTACAAGTGGCGAATATCAAGATGCTTTGGACTTATTACTAGGACAGTGCACAAATTTTTCTTTGACTGAAGATGTAGTTGAATCCTCAAAAGAAAGCATCATTAAAGAGTCTATGCCGACAAGAAATGATTTAATTCGCAATGAAGTGTTAAATAATTTATATTTTTCTTCACATATAAAAGAGTTAGACAATGGAACAATCGATGATATGAAAGATATTCATCTTTCTTCATTAAAGAAGTTCTTTTTGAATAAATATGTTTTAGAAAATTTAACCTTGTTTTTAGTTGGTAAAGTTGATTTAAAGTCGATAGATGAGTATTTAAATACAAGAAAACTCATAGTCGATCGTAAACCAGTTGGAAAAAGAGAAGACTACATAAATAAGGAAGAATATGGTCAAGTTGTAAAACCGTTGTCTAGTTTAAAAGTTACCGATTTCAAACCATGCTTAGCGCTAGGAATAAAGTTTTTACCAAGAATGGAATTATATGAGAGGTATGGAGATAATTGCTTTGCAATATATCAAATTCTTCCTCTTGTGTTTTCATATTTATTAGAAAAAGAATTAAGTGTCGAAACAAGAGATTCGATTGAATGCGAATTAAAAGAAGGTGGAGAGGATGCATATCTTTATATCACGATAAAAGGTCAATATGATGATGCATTTATAGAAAAAATAAAAGCAACTCTTATGACATTAACAAAGAAATTTAAACGCAAAGATTTTAAAAACTTAGCTAAAGTTTTTTATGCTTACCATGTCAAGGATTTTGCTTCGCCACAAAAGTATTTTGATGGGCTTGTTAACGCCATAGAAAACCATATGGCCTATCCATCACTAATAGAAAGAATTCATTCTTTAAATTATAAACACATCAAAGCCTTTTTGAAAGATATGCAGGCATGGATATATTCTTTTGTTAAAGTTAATTATGAGGAAAATATATAATGATTGGGGTAGATATAATTAAAGTTTCAAGAGTCTTAGATCTTCATAAAGATTTTCCTACAAAGGTTTTGGCTGAAGAAGAACTTAAAGACTATGAGTCAATGAACAGCTTTAGAAGAAAATGTGAATTTCTTGCGTCAAGATGGGCGTGCAAAGAAGCATTTATAAAAGCCTATGGTGACACTAGTTTAGACTTAAAAAGAATAAAAACGATTAATGATTCAAAAGGAAAACCACATATATATTTAGACGATGTTGAGTATGGTGAAGTATCAATAGCACACGATGATTATGTTGTTGCTATGGTGAGTATAAAATAAAAAGGGGTACAAAATGATAAATAGTTTTAGTGCAAGTTTGAAGGATAAAGATATTATAGAAGTTGCTGTAACAAAGGCGTATACATCAAATACCATCGAGTCTTTTAAGTTATATGAAAATGGTGTCTATATAAAAAAATTAGCAATTATATCAAAATCAGAATCAAAATCAACTTTTATTTATACTTTAAGCGTTGACCATAATTTCGTTGTTGGAAATGAGTACTCTATATATGATGATAGAATGGAAAGCTGTCCATTGAACATGAATTTAGGTTCTGTTGATAAAGATTTTGAAATAAACTATCGCTATGATGGCAAATTAGGTGCACTTTATACGAAAGAAAAAACGACATTCAGGCTTTTTTCACCGCTAGCATCTTCAGTTTTTGTTAGTATTTTAACTGTTGATAAAAGAAAAATTCTTGTGACGATGAATAGACTTCCACAAGGTGTCTATGAGGCTGTTGTTGAAGAGGATCTAGAATGTGCAAGTTATACTTATATCGCAAAGATTAATGGGGAATATGTAGAAGCGCCAGATCCTTATTCTTTTTCTCTTTCATCAAACTCCACTAAGTCATATGTCGTTAATTTAAATAAAGTTAAAGAACACTGTGCGGATAAACCAAATAATCGAGAAAAATTAAAGCGTTATACAGACGCGATTTTATATGAACTATCAGTGAGAGATATGACATCATTAACTGAATGCGAAAATAAAGGAAAATATCTTGGGTTGGCTAAAACTGGTCTAAAGAATGAAGAAGGATTTCCTATAGGAATGGATTATATTAAAGAAATTGGAGTTAATTATGTACAGTTGATGCCAGTTTATGATTTTCAAACAGTAGATGATGAACATCAGTTTGATAGCTATAACTGGGGATATGACCCAAAATTTTTCTTCTGCCCTGAAGGCTCATATTCCACTAATCCAAACGATCCATATTGTAGATTATTTGAACTTAAAGAATTGGTTGCAAGTTTCCATGAAAATGGAATAGGTGTAATTATGGATGTTGTTTTTAACCATGTCTTTAATAAAGAATCAAATGCATTAAATGTGCTTTGTCCAGGTTATTATTTTCGCTTAAATAGTGATGGAACTAACTCTAATGGTTCTGGATGCGGAAATGATTTAGAAACAAGAAATTATATGGTAAGAAAACTAATAGTTGATTCAGTTATTCATTTTATTGATGTATTTTCAATAGATGGGCTTAGATTTGATTTATTAGGTATATTAGATATTGAAACTACAAAACTCGTTTATCAGGAAGCAAAGAAAGTATTGGATGATGTTATTATTTATGGTGAAGGTTGGGATTTGATGACAAACCTACCTGCTGATCAAAAGACATCGCTTTATAATGCTGAAAAAATCAAAGATGTTGGATTTTTTAATGATAGATTTCGCGATATTGTTAAAGGAAGAGGAAGCGATTCTGAATTAAGTAATAGAGGATACTTAACTGGTGATAAAGATTATATTGATGGATTTAAAAATGTTTTCTTGGGATCATCAATAACTTTAGCTTTTCCACCTTTGTTTTCATCACCGAGTCAATCAATCAACTATGTTGAATGTCATGATAATGCGACATTATACGATAAGTTATGTTGTTTCAATACAGAGATAAAAGAAGATGATAAGCTTAAGATGATAAGTCTTATAAATGTGATAACTATTTTAGCATTTGGTGTGCCATTTATTCACGCTGGTCAAGAGTTTGGAACTACCAAAAAGGGTATAACAAATTCATACTGTTCACCTGATGAAATAAATGGAATAGATTATTCTTTGGCAAACAAGAGAAAAAAGATGATTAAGTATCTAAGTGATGCTATTAAATTGAAGAAGAGCTTAAAGTTCTTATCAATGGATGATAAGAAGAGTTTGATCGAACATGTAAGTTTTGAAAATTTAAGTTGTGGAGGATTGATGGTCATTTATAGGTTTGACAATGAAGAGTATTATTTATTGATCAATCCTACTAATGAAACTATAAAATATCAGTTCAAGGACTATGTAAAAATCTTGTTTAATGAGGCAGGACTTATAAGCGATGATAGATTTGCACAACTAATTATGGTTAACAAGCTATCACTAGTTTTTGCTAAGATTTCAAAGTGAGGTGAATTGTGATTAAATATTTAAGACTTGGTGTAGGAATATTACCACACTTATTAAAAGCTTCACCATGGATTGGAAGTTATAATAGAAAAAGAAAAAAATTGGATTTAAAGAAAAGGTATGATAAGACAAGAAGACTTATTAATGTGGCGTTTGACCATTTTCGCACAGATATATATATCGATGGAGAAGAGAATTTAAAAGATGGACCATATTTAATAGTAGCTAATCATCAAGCCGTAATGGATCCAGTTATAATGATAAAAGCCTTTGAAAACCCGATGTCATTTGTCGCTAAAGCAGAACTAAAAAAAGTACCATGGTTTGGAAAAATAATAAGTCTTTTAGATAGTGAATTTATTGAACGCGATAATTTAAGACAAGAGATTAAAGTCATCAGACATGTTGGTGAATCATTAGAGCAAAATGAAAAGTCATGGGTGATTTTTCCAGAAGGTACTAGAACTAAAGATAAAGACATGAATGTTCAGGAGTTTAAGGCTGGTGCCATTAAAGCTGCCTACACTTCAAAAAAGAGCATTTTGCCTATAGCTATATTTGGAACACATAGAATAATTAATCGAAAACTGCATAAAAAAAGATATGCAGTTCAATTAAGTATATTAAAACCTATTGAATATGAAGAATTCAGCAAGTATTCTACCACTGATTTTGCACCGATTCTCCATGATATAGTTTCAGAACAAGTAAAAATATTAAAGAAAAGAGATGAAGAGTTCTTGAAACAGAAAAAGTATCGTTAACTGTTTGTTGATCCAAATCCACCTTTACGTACTGCACTTGAATCATCACTATCAACCCTTAGGTACTTTAAGAAAATACCTTGAACAAGTCTTTCACCCTTTTTAATTTCCTTTGTTTCGTTAGTGAAATTGTATAAGACAACATGTATATGGCCACCATTATCAATATTATTTGCATAATCAGCATCTATAATTCCGATAGTATTAAAAAGTCTTACACCATGTTTTTTTGCTAAAGAACTTCTTGGTACTATCATTAAAAACTCATCGTCATTCATCAGTACCTTTAGACCTGTTTTTCCATAGGCTACTTCACCAGGCTTGATAATTAAATCTTCAGCAAGTGATATATCATAACCAGCAGATTTTGAAGTTGAACGTTTTGGTAGTTCAAAACTCTTTTCTTCATATTCTTTGCTAACATATTCGAATCTTCTCATACCTTACACCTCTATTATTTATTTTAGCATAAATTATTTAAGTAGTATATATCGCCTTTTTGCG
>CAOSOP010000023.1 GCA_948525355.1 uncultured Bacilli bacterium
GAGAAGAGAAAGTAAGTTAGAAAAAGTAGAAAGATACATGATAATCGGTTGTCAGGGAACAAAGAATCTCTGTACCGGCGATTAATCGCAGTGGACCCACCTGATCCCATCCCGAACTCAGAAGTTAAGCACTGCATAGGCGATAATACTCGAAAGGGGAAGGTAGCTATTTGCCGGTTTTTTTGTTGCATAAACTTATTTACATTGATTTTTTTTTACTTTACAATATAAATAGAAAGGAATAGTTGCTTATGGCAACTTAAGAGGAAACTAATGTGATGAAGAGTTGTACATATAAGAGAATTTGTGTTATTTTTTTCAATCATATTAGAGCTTTATATGATTAAGTTAGAGGATTTAACACTATATTTTCATTCAGAAAAAGGTGTAAGAAAGATATTTGATAATACAAGCCTTATATTAGATAAAGGTATATATTTTCTTACGGGTGAAAATGGATCTGGTAAATCCTCTCTTTTTAAATTAATAACTGGAGAGTTAACTCCTTCTTCGGGAAATATAATAGCTGAAGGTAAAATGTTTATAAATAAACCTATAGATAAGTATAAAAACTTTTCTGTTATGAAATATTTTAAAAGACTTTGTTATAAAAGAGAAATTGTTCCATCTAGTTCTTTTATTGATAAGGTCAAACGTATATTTTTGCTTAATAAGATTTGGAATACTAAAATATCTAAGCTTTCTAAAGGTGATAGACAGATAGTAGCTTTATTAGAATTAGTTTTTAAAGATTATGATATTATTCTATTAGATGAAGCGTTATCAGCTTTATCAAAAGAGAAAGTCGATAAAATATTAAAATTTATATTTGGTTATTATAATGATAAGATAATCATTTATATTGATCATAGCAAATTATGCACAATTAAACCAAGTAAAGAGTTAAATATATCAAAGCATACTATTTCATTAATACATAATAATGACTATGATTCTATAGCTAGTATAGAGAGTATAGTAGATGTTAAAAAGAAACTAAATAAATTTATTAGTTCTATATATAACACAGATTACAAAGAATATAGTTCATTATTAATTAATTCATATTTTATTGTTGCATTCATAGTATCCATTGTTTTGAATATTACTTTAGCACCACAAAAAATACTTGGTGCAGTTAATAAACCTATTGTGACATTTTTTGGTAATGTGTCTGAAAACATATCTAGCAAATATGTAAGACAACATTATACGCCTAGTTTTAATGATGATTTTAGCAAAATAAATGGTATATTATATTACGAAAAAAAAGATAAAGAGATTCAGTCTTCCATATATTTAAAAAAATTGCATTTGAATTACAATCGCAAACTTAGTGGTTTCAATGTAGGTGTAAGTATATATTATAGTGATAAATGTAATAAGCAAACTGACTTTTTAAATAGCGAAAAAGAATTGTTTGATAAGTATAGCATGATTGCATTTCCTATTTCACAATTGCAATTTTTGACCGACGTTGGTTCATTACCTTATCATGACTTTGATGCACTTCCTATTTTTAATTTTAAAATTGAGCAAAAAAAGATTTCTAACAAAGAAACATGTCGAACTGAATACGAGTTTTCTTCTTATTTGTTTGACATATATATTTCAACTTTTGAGTTTCTTCAAACAACTAATTTTTTTATAAGTCCAAAAACATATAGTGCTGATAATCGAATATACTATTCATATTTTATATCTGATAAAAGAGAAATTAAAACTGATTTAAGTGAAATAAATTACCTATCTATTTATGATAAGACGCAAGAAAAATATTATGATAAGTTTTGTGTAGATGGTGTCGAAGGATGTAAAAGTGATAACTATATAATAAAGAAGTATGATAAAGATGATACATATGGAGTTAACACTGTCGCGATATCTACAGCATTGATATATGAAATTTTAGATAGCAGAGGGTATAATACATTTATTGCTAATAATGAAAAAGAGTATAAAGAATTAACTAGATATGCTAAAGATAATAATATCTCATTTATAGATAACTATACTTTATTTTTAAATGAAAGAGAAGAAGCTAAATTAAAGTATGTATATATAACTTCTTTAGTAAATATAGGATTAGCAACTGCAGCGATATTTACTACACCATATGTATTAGGCAAAAAGAAAAAAGAAGATAAATGTAAAAAGAAGGTAACCATACTAATGTATTCTTTAATATTTAGCTATTCTATATTCTTAATAATAATGCTTTGTCTAATGCAATTTGTTACTATATTAGTGTCACTACCATTAGTTGTTGTAATAGCTTATGTTCTTGCTATTAAATGGAGGGGAGTAAAGTATGATTGAAATTAAGTCATTTAAAATAAGAAAAAAGAAGTTTGTTCTTAAAGGATCTAGTATCAAATTACCAAATATTGGATTAGTAACTATATCAGGACCAGTTGGAACAGGTAAATCTAGTTTTATCAAAGCTTTATATCGTGGAAAGATAAAGGTAAAGGGTATAAGACACAATAAATTTATTAAATCTTGTTCATATGTTGCACCAGCTTTTAATATAGTGGATGGTTATACAGGAAATGATTATATTAATCGTTATAAGAAGTATGGACGAATTGATGAAGAAGTTTTGAATAATCTTTTTATTGAATTAAATATTGAGCATTTAAGAAAAAGCGTTTTATCTAGCTGTTCAGATGGTGAAAAAACTAGATTTTTCTTATGTTTAGGATTATCATTAAATGCGCAAATTGTTTTAATTGATGAACCTACAGCTAGAGTTGATAAGGAAACAGCTGACAAAGTCACTGAAGTATTATTAAGAGTTTCTAAATCAAAACTTTTATTGGTAGCAACTCATGATCAAGAGATTTGGAAAGTTGCACAGAATTTGATGATTGAAGAAGGAAGAGTTGTACAAAAGTTTTCTGTTGAAGAAGAGAATAATGACTTAAAAGCTACGAAGAAGTTATGTACCGTAAAACCTCTTTTAAAAAAGATACCTCTTCTAATCACAGGTTTTGTTACTTTAATTATAGGAGTTATTTCTGGAATACTATTTAGTTCATGTGCTGAATACTATTTTCCATCTAAAGAAAACTATGTATTGACCAAAGGTGTTCCAGAAAAAATGATGTTTCATAATGGATTGTTAAACGAGTATATAGTAAAAATAATTGAAACTAATAATGATATGCCATATAAATTATCACCAAGATTTGATACTATTGATTTTAATTATGGGGGACAGGCAATTGGTAATTCTCTTTTATTAGAACAAATTCCTTATCTAAGTAATATTTTCTTTTATTATGTTGATGAAGTCTTTGATGGTGTAAAGATTTCACGTGGCCTATATGATTTATTAGAAAAAATAGTCGGAAGAATCGATATTAGTAGTTTATATATTAGAAAATTTAATTGCGTTGATATCGTTGAAAATGATGGTATATTGGTTTATATACCAAAAGCATATGCTTATAACAGTATTAAATCTGATTATGGAATATTAGATTATCGAAAAGTATTTGATAAAGATGGAAATGAATATGAATTAACTGATAACTCTGCTGCAGTTCCATACTATTTGTTTGATGAACTTTATGGTAAGAAGGTAGGTAGTTTTAATATAGATTCTTATTATTATGATTATGATAAGAAGTATATATTTAAGAGTTTGAATGAGTTTCATAGTGCTGATTTAGTTAAATATAAAGGAAATTGTTCTCTTTATGCTTTTTCTGAAGCTATTCGCGATTCTGAATATGTAGAGGACTTTGAGCGTGAAGCATATAGAGAATATATCGGCAACACTTATTTTCATTATATTCAAGTATTAATATCGATTGAGTTGTGCATTCTTATTCTTTCATTCTCTGTATCATATCTTATGGTAAGAAAAAATAGTAAACTCATCCAATTAGATCTGCTTGATAGACCAGAAGTCTTTAAGTTATCGATTCTCAATTATAATTTTGCTAAGATGCTGATTCTACCAGTAGTTTCGTTATTAATGATTCCATTAAAAGTTTTGTTTTTAAATGTAAAGTATAAAATAAATATTGTCTATGAATTAATATTTATATTAATACTTATTGTTTTGGATTTCTTATTTAGTTTTATTGCTATTTTAGTTAGAATATATCAAGAAAGAAAAAGAGTAATATGGTAATACGAGCAGATAAGATTGATATCAGTTTTATTAAAGCTGATGAAAGTGTCGATAATGTTTTAAACCAAGCAAGTTTTGTTATTGATACAAATTTAACTCTTATCAGAGGAGTTAGTGGAAGTGGCAAGAGCACAATACTTAATTTGATAAATACTGATATACTGCCATCATCAGGTACACTTGAAATTGATGGTGTAAAGACAACCGAATCAATTTTTGATTTTGATAGTCATGCGAAAAAGGTTTTGTATATAAAGCAGGACTTCTTTTGTGATGGGATAAAGGCGATAGATAATCTAGCTTTAAATTATGAGAAAGAAATGGAATATGATGAACGATTGAAAGATGTAGTTGATACATTTGATGAGAGTTTCTCTATCAGTAATAATTACGAAACACTATCGAGTGGACAGAAAATTCTTTTATTATTATTTCTTGCTAAGAAGAAAAAAGTAGAATTAATTTTACTTGATGAACCGACTGCAAATCTTGGTGATGAAGAGGTTGATCGTGCAGAGGAGTATCTATTGAATCTTGCAAAACACTGTCAGGTCATCATAGCAACAAATGATGATAAACTTTCTTTGGCTGGGGCAAAAACTTTCTATATTCGTGATGAAGAGGTGTATGATTATGAAATTTAAGTCTTATTTAGGTTTATATCGTCGAAACTTCTTCTCTCGCATTATTTTTCATGCGCTGTATTATTTTTTCGCAATAGTTTTTTCGCTAGCGATAGTTTTTATCAATAGAAGCAATTATTATGAGATTCCTAGTCATATGGATGATTTTTATTCTCCATTACGAATTATGTCTGTCGATAGATCCAATGGACTAAAAAGTGTACCTAGAAGCATCAGTTCAGCTTCAGGTTTTGGTTCTTTCTTGTTCTCAGATAGACAAGTTTTAAATGGAGAGGAGCTTTTTTATACATATGAGGTTTATCCATTTGACTTAATTAGTTATCGATTTAAAGATGTCGAACTTGTAGGTGATGAAGTGATTTTATTCTCGACTGATATTAATTACACATCTAATATAAAGGATTTAGACTATTATATCGTTGGGCAGAAAAGCCAAATAGAAAAAACGGTGAAGATTAAGTATCTTTATAGTGGAAATGTCGATGCTGTGTTTGTTAGTAATGATATAGCAACAGAACTGATTAAATATGATAATTTTATAGAACCAGTTCTTGCATCAAAGGATATTTCATTTGGTGCCCCTTCATTAGCTTTCTATAATATCTATGAGGAAATTATAGGTAAGGTTGGTGTAAATAAATATTATATAAGAAACTCTTTGGCACAAAATGGAATAAGCTATAGTGGATTAGATTTTAACAATGTTGAACTTATAAATGAGTTTTTAAAGAATTTTGATTTGAATTTATATGACAGAAAAAACAATTTATTGAAATCAAATGTTGAACTTGCCTATATTCCTAGTACTTTGAGTTCTAACATTTGTAAACTATATGATGAAGAATCAAGTTGCATGGTGATTCCAAGAGAATATAAAGCGAATGCTTCAAGTTCATCTAATTCTGACTTTTATTTATTTGATAACGTAAACGATTTAATGGAGACTTATAACGATTTTTCAGCCAAAGACTACTCATTTTACTATAGTTACGCAAGTAGTATTAGTAAGATAGATCATACTTTAACTTATGTTCTTTTAAGTTGTACTTTTGCGCTCTTGTTCTCACTATACATATGTGCATTTACTACCATTAATAAAGAATATATTGAGAGGGATAATTACTTATTGAGTCATGATGTTAAAGGGAAGAACATAATGCTTGCTCATATTCTTTATGCTTCAATATTTTTGCTTTTGGCATTACTACTTAATATTGCAGTACTGATTGTATTTAGATTTGGACTGTTTTATTGGGTTGGAAAGTTTTCTATAACATTTGTACAAGATTATTTTATCGCAGTATTTAGCCCGTTATTATTCTTTATTATAGAAATCTTGTTTACTTATAAAGATTTAGGAAGTGTAAAAAATGAAAATAAGAACTAATGTAGAAGATGTAGCATTTGAAAAAGAACTTCCACGTTATGGAACAATTAACATATATGGAAGTGACTTAAGAAATGATTTAATAGATTCATTGATTGGCAAGCAGAGCTTTATAGGTCAGGCTAAATTTTTAGGCTATAAATATAAATCGAATAATAAGTTGGTGATAAAAAAGGTCAGAAAGAAAGTATATGTAATAGAAAAAGAGAAGAATGAAAAATTCTTTGACTTATCGTTATTCGATATAATTAAACAACTAAATAATGATGAGAAAATCAAAAAATTAGTGTATGATTTAAGCCTTAGTTTAAGTGCTAAATATCTCACCATGTCTGATGGAGAAACGGTCATTTTTAATATGCTTATCGCGCTTTTATATAATAGTGAGTGTATTATCTTTAACAATTCATTATCTTCATTAGATCAAGAAAGAAGAAAGATTATTTTAAAATATATCAATGATTCAACTGATAGGTTGTTTATAATCTCATCTCAAATAAAAGAAAATATCGAGGCTAATTTAGTCTTGAATTGTTTAGAAAATGAAATCTTAACCATTAGTGAAAATGCTACACAAAGAGCTGTTTCATTTAAAAAGCAAAAAAAACGTAAGAGCAATATGTTCTATAAGTTAAATATTTATCATCGAGTTGCCATTTTTTTAGCGATGATTATTTCATTTATCGGTAGCATAGTGACCTTTGATAAGCCGTACAAAGATTTAATCAACAACTCTAAAGAGAATACTATACAACAAACATTTTTTAATAATAAGATAGAATATGATCGTGTTTATAAGAATAGAGGTGATTTTGCTTACACTAAAACTAAAGTAATTCTAGTTAGCTTTCCATATAATGAAGCTGAAGTTGAGTTCATATATGATGAAAAGAAAAGTGGGTCAATAAGTTTGCCTATAGTTAAGCTTTTTGAGGACTATGATAATCCAATTCAAGAAGCGGCTAAACTTTTTTATGACACTTTTGATATTAAAGTAAATAGTACTCATTATTCATACGATTACCAAATTTATGTAACAAAAAAAGAATTGCTCAATGTTCAAAAGAAAGTTAGTTATTCAGGCCATCTTTTAGTCGATGATTTAGAGGAATTACTCAATAATGATACTAGTGTTTCATATTCTAAAACACTTTGGCAGCCAGGGGAGGAAGACCAGGAAGCTATAAAAAATGAAGCAAAAGAAGATGATAATGCTGCGATACTTGATGGTTATCGTGACTTTGGAATAACTGCTTCAATGGACCAAACATCATTTCATTTTTATGGAAGAAATCAATATGATCTAGAGCAAACACGAAAAATGCCGATTTTTGCTAAAGCACATGTAAAAAAAGAGAATTTAAACAAGTATGTTGAATTAGGTGGACTATCGTCAAAAGAACTTATCGAGTCCATGTCTGGGGTATGGGCACTAGAAGTAAGGTATTACTTTAGCAATCCATTTATGCATATGAATGAGTTCATAGAGCTTGATAAAGCTTTTGATAAGTTTATATCATATTTATCATTATCTATTGTTTTACCATTAGTTCTTATAGTAGTACTACTTTGTGCTAGCCTATTCTTTAAGCGATTAAAAATGGATAAAAAAGAATTAGAACTTATAGATGTGTCAAGTTTTAGTATTATCAATAACACTTCAATAAAATTCATATTACCAACAAGTATTATAGCACTATCACTTTATATTCTTTTGCTTTTATTTGCATTCTCGCTTGTAAGTTTTGTATCAGTATTACTTGCTATTTTACAAGTTGCAATCGTATCACTGTGCTCATATATAATTTTATTTATCAATCACAAAAAGCAAATATAATGTCTTATTGATAATTATAAATAGTGCTTTAAACAAATGATATTTCACATGAAACAATTTTAAATATTTATTATGGATTGTTTCTATTTTAACCTAGTTTTATATCGATACTAATCGTCATAAATCTTAATTAGAATATAACGAACATGCTATGTATGTTGAATTGAATTTAATATATATTATATAATATTTTATATTTATTGGAGGTCATTATGGCAGAACAAGAAAACATTGATAATAAGTTAGAAAATGCTGATGAAGTCAAATCAAAAACAGAAAAAGTGAAAAGTAGTCGCGGCAAAAACTCCAAACCAAAACAGAAAGAAGTTGATATTAGAAGAAACAAAAGAAATAAATTTAAAATTAAGCCAGTTAATTCTAATTTCTTCATAAAAATTGGAATGGTTTTCTTATTGATTGTGAGTGTAATATTCTTGATCTCGGGATTCTTGCAAAGCAGTATCTATGATTTCTCAGTTGGCCTATCTTTATGTTTTATAATATACTTCCTCTCGCTCTTCTTTAATATAAGTATTTCAAATATCTTTAAAAAGAAGAGTGTTATAAAAAAGCCTGATGTCAAACCTATCGCTGATAAAAAGGATGAAAACTTACCTATCATCTTTAAAGCAATTATCTTTGTGGTTATAGCGGCGTTGTTGATAGGATTTACATATTATGTTGCAGTACCATCGCTTAATTTCCAGAGCACGAGCTTTATATGGTTCCTTGCTACAGCACTATTTATCATTTCGCAAGTTGTCACCTATATTGTCTATAGTATTTTGAAAACACTAAAGAAGCGCACAACCTCATTGCAAAAGCTTGAAGCAATTTCTGGAGCATCAACTGTTATTGCGTGTATCTTGTTCTCAGTAATCGGTTCAATTAGCGGAGCTAAGATGTTTAGAGCAAAAGACTATTCTAATCTCTTGCCAATACAATATATAGACGATAGAGCTATTTTAAATCAATCTTTCTCAATTGATAATGACCAAATACTTCTTCCATCAATTGATAAAGATATAGCATATAGACACGCACAAATTGCGCTAGGAGAATATGGTAATCAATATCATATCAATTATAACTACCTCTCTATACAAGGAATTAGCGTCGATGGAGAGCAGAAGATAATACGTACCGCACCACTGGAATACTCAAATTTTGTTGTATCAATGCAAAACAATAATAAAGGAACACCTGGATTTGTTGTCGTTGATGTTATGAGTGGTGAAACCAAATTATACGATGAAAAAAAACTTGTATACATGCCTTCATCAAAGTTTAGTAAAAATTTACTAAGACATATACAAACAGCTAATTTAACAATGCTTTTTGACAATTACTATTTTGAAATAGATGATGACTTCAATCCATATTGGATTGTTCCATATTATAATAAAACCATTGGTCTGTTTGGAGGAAAAGTTCCTTCAGGCGTTTTAACAGTCGATGCCTGCACAGGAGAAATGAATAAGTATAGTATAAAAGAAGCTCCTGAATGGATTGATAATGTTGTCGATAAAGAAATAGTAAAGAACTCTGCCTTATATGCATTAAAGTATAAAAAAGGATTTATAAATTCGATTGGTGCAAAGACAGGTGTATATGAATTAAATGATGGATATAACTTCTTTATCAAAAATGGAGAGTCGTATTATGTTTCCTCTGTAACATCTAGCGATGTTAGAGATCAAACTTCCATAGGATTTTTAACAATTAATCTTTCTTCAGGCAGAGCTAAGCTATATGTCCATGCTGGAATAACAGAAGGCAGAGCTATGACAATAGCAAGAACTGATGATTCAGTTAAAGCAATGAACTTAAATTCTACTTGGCCGTTATTTATTACTATCAACAATACTCCTTCATATTACTTAACATTAAAAAATGATGTCAAGATTCAAAAATATGTATTTATGGATCAACTAACAGGTGAAAACTTAGTTATCGCAGATACTATCGAAGACGCTAAGAAAGAATATATTAAACTCATAAACAAAGATTCAACTGATATTGAAGAATATAAAGATATGCAAGTTGTTGAAAGAGCGACGATTAATGGCGATAAGGTCTATATTAAATTTGTCAATATAGAGGATATATTTGTTGTTGATTTAAGCCTTGATTATACACTTGCTTTAATAAAACCCAATGATAAACTCAGTTTTTCTGCTTATCGCATAGATGAAAAACTTTGTCAAATAGTGTCAATTTTTGACATAGAATTGGTATAAATAAAAAAATAAATAAAATTTAAGTGGCCTTAAAACAGATGTTTAAGGCCTTTTTAATTTGAAAACATATAAACTTTTGACATTTTTTGGGTATAAAAATATACAAAAAATAGCATAAAAACGGTGAAAACCCTATAGGTCCCCCACTATTTTTAAAAAAGCAAAAAAACAGCGAAAAATGGCATAAATAAGAGCATTCTTTATTTTTGATTTTTGTTAAATTGATAATATGGCTATTAGTAAATGTCGTGGTAAATTAGTCAAAGAAATAATTACCAAATCTGAAGTTACAATCGTTCTAGTAGCTGGTGTTAGAGAAGTAGGTATTAGCACTATCTTAAATGAATGTGCTGAGGTTCTGTCTAAAACCAGCAGTGTTTTGACTATAAACAGCATTCAAGACATTAACTTTAGCAATGGCACAATTGTAAATCCAGGAGATGCTGTTATAATAGATGATATAGAAAATATTACTGGATTAAACAATATACTTGCTAAGCTTGTAAGTCTTAAGGCCAGAATTATCTTAGGTGCACATCATAGACTTAGCTTCTTTAAAAGAAGAAGAATCATTGATGTACCAACAACTGAGATTGAAGTAAGAACATTTAGACTTGGTGAAATACTAGAAGAAGAATCATTAGATATAACAAAGCCACAAAAAGTCCTTAATGCAAAGTGCGACAATTATGTTAAAAGAGGTGGCTTTCCGAAAACACAAAATGCAAGCACAAGTCTAGAAATATGCGAATACATAAATGATTTAATTGATAGAATTATAATTAATGATATTATGCCTTATATTTCAAGTGAAGAGAGTTATGAGTATGTAAGACAAAAAGTAGACTTTGTTATTCTTTGCAGCGGAAGAATCTTTGATAGTAACGACAAGAGTATTTCTAAGCGCGATAAAGAAATAAACAGAGCAATGATCGAATCATTCTTGATAACACGAATTGGTAACTATAATAAAAAAGAGACATCGCTTATTTTAATGATTCCAACTGATATTTCAATGTACTCAACTATAACAGGTCTTAATGAATCAAAGGAATCGGCGTGGGCAATACTTATTTATTGCGAATTGCTTAGATTTAGCTATGATGTGTATTTCTACTTTAAGAATAGATATATAAAGATTACTGCAGTGTGTAAAAAGGGTACTGTTACAAACTATGTTCAATTTGGATATAATGGTAAAAATGAAAACTACAGAAGAAATCTAGACTATAGTCTTATATCTGCAAGCACAAAGAATGCAAATAAATTAGTAATATGTGTTACAAATGTAATGACATATGATAAAAATATTAGATGTATTTCATTTGGTGATTTCATTTTCTATGGCCTAGAACCAAAACCATAAGCCATCTCACCCCCACCAACAACACCCACCCCGTTGAGGAAGCTGCCGCTGGCAGCGG
>CAOSOP010000024.1 GCA_948525355.1 uncultured Bacilli bacterium
TTGTGTAGCCGTAACGGAGCGGCGCTCCGCCCTCGATATCCCCTCGGCCGCTCCCTGGGGTCGCAGCCTCGGGGAGGTGATAGGAGGTGGAGGCGAGCTACAAATAATTAACTATTCAGTACAAATATAATATTTATAATAAAAATATATTATATATAATATTGTAACTATGATATAATAAGCACAGGAGGTTTATATGCCACTTGATTTAAAACTTGATTCAAACAAAATATTTCACAAAGTATTTGAAGGAACCAAGCCAGGATATAATGGTTTACAGGTTGATACATTTTTAGATATAGTGATAAAAGATTATGAAGCTATTGAAAAATATGTAGTTGAAACGGATCAAACTATTGATAATCTAACTAAATCAAATAAGCTATTAAAGACTCGCTTATCTATGGTTGAAGCACAAAAAGTTGTTTTAGAAGAAAAACTTAAAAATATTTCTGACAATGAAAATGCTTCACTATCAAACTTGGAGCTTCTTAAAAGAATTTCAAGTTTAGAGAATGCTCTTTTTAAAGCAGGTATTAACCCCAGCGCAATTAAATGAGATTAATTCCAGCCTGGATGACAGCTAGCTCATGCTAGAGGAAAGTCCATGCTCGCACTTTCTGTGATGAAAGTAGTGTTTGTGCCAAAGGAAAAAATAACTTTGGGCAAGGAGGAGTCCTTGACGGCGGAGAAGGTCTTCACTTCGGTATGACTGTATCCATAAAGCTCCACAGTGACGAATTAAGCGGAAACGTTTAAGTGAAACGCGGAAAGCCCCTCAAGCGAGAAACCTAAATTTTGGTAAGGGAAGATGAATGTGAGAAACGAATCACAAACATCAAGCGCAAGCTTAGATAAATTGTCATCCTCGACAAAACATGGCTTATAGGGCTGGAAACTCACGAAAAGGAAGGTACTATGAATACACCAAACAAAATTACACTAACAAGATTCATTATGGCAATTGTAATAGTTATACTTATGGTAATCCCTTTTAGTGTGTGGCCTGAATCAATGACAAATCCTTTATTTGATGGTGGATTCAATATAGTTCAAATAATTACAACTATGTTGTTTATCTTAGCAGCAGTTTCAGATGCTATCGATGGTCATCTTGCAAGAAAGCATAATCTAGTTACTAATTTTGGTAAATTTTTAGATCCTCTTGCTGATAAATTTCTTGTCAATTCAGTTTTAATAATTCTCTGTGCCTGTGCAAATACTGGTTCAAACAAATTAATTACACATGACATTATTTATATGTTTTTTATTCTTGATACAGTCCTGATGATTGGACGCGACATTGCAGTAGATGGATTAAGGCTTGTCGCTAGTGTTAATGGTGAAGTCATAGCAGCAAATATTTATGGTAAAATTAAAACAGTTATGCAAATGATAGTTTTACCAATATTAATGCTAGGTGGATTCCCCTATTCTTTATTAACACTCGCTAATGTTAGTGAAGATGTTATTTCAGGTATAAGCCTTGCACTATTAACTATTACTTGCATCATGAGTTTGATTTCTGGTGTTATTTATATTTATCGTGGTAAAAAGATGCTGAAAGGAGGTAAATGATTATGATTCAGCAGTTATTTAAAAAACTTGAAAAAGAAGGACTACAATTATCTTCTGTCGAAAGTTTAACAGGTGGTTTGTTCGCCGCTTCCATTACATCTGTTCCAGGAGCTTCAAATGTTTTTTCCGGTGGCGCAGTTACATATTCAAACACATCAAAAATAAAGTTTGGTGTTTCAGAAGAAACATTAAAGGAACATGGTGCAATATCTAAAGAAACAGCCGTTGAGATGGTTAAAGCATGTGTGCAAAACTTACCATCACAAGTAGCAATTAGTTTTACTGGAAATGCCGGCCCAAGTGCTAGCGAAGGAAAAGTTGTCGGTTTAGTTTATATTTCTATAATAATTAAAAAAGACAACATTGAAAAGCTTTACAATTATCGCTTAAATCTTGACGGTGATCGTGCCATGATTCGTGAACAATGTGTCAATTTCGGTATTAAGACGATAATGGATAAATTGATGGAGCTCTTCCCTGAAGAAGAAGTACAAGAAAAAGAAGAAAATAAAGATTAATCAATATAAAATAGGTAAATCACCTACTTTATAGACTATATTAATTAGAGGGAGTATTATGGCAACTAAAAAAGAAAAACTAAGTATTGATCAAATGGATGCTAACGAAAGACTTGAGGATTGTTTGAAAAAAATTGAAGTCAGTTTCGGTAAAGGCTCTATTATGCGTTTAGGTGATAGAGTTACTGTTGATGTTGGTGTTATTAAAACTGGTTCATTTCAATTGGACCACGCATTAGGATGTGGTGGTTATCCTAAAGGAAGAATCATCGAAATATTTGGTCCAGAGTCAACTGGTAAAACTACACTTGCTCTTCATGCAATTGCTGAATGTCAAAAGGCTGGTGGTCGAGCAGCATTCATCGATGCAGAACACGCAATAGATCCTGAATATGCAAAAGTTTTAGGAGTTAATATCGATGAATTGATTTTATCGCAACCAGATAGTGGTGAACAGGCTCTTGAAATCGTCAATATGCTTGCCGATTCTCGAGCAATAGACTTGATTATTGTTGACTCAGTTGCCGCTCTTGTTCCTAAAGCAGAAGTGGAAGGAACTTTTGAAGAAAATAACAACATAGGTCTTCAAGCTCGACTTATGTCACGTTCACTTCGTAAAGTGGCTTCAAAGCTTAACAAATCACTCTGCTCGATTATCTTTATCAACCAAATAAGAGAAAAACTTTCACTCAGTTCTTTTATTCCTGGTTCTAATGAAACAACATCTGGTGGTCGAGCATTAAAGTTTTACGCATCTATTAGAATCGATATTCGCCGTGGCGAAGCATTAAAAGATAGTGAAAACAATAATTTCGGTAATATCGCATTAATTAAGATTGTTAAAAACAAAGTTGCCCCACCATTTAAAAGCGTTAGAGCGGCAATGATTTACGGAAAAGGAATTGATCACACATATGAAGTATTTGATGTTGCGGTTGGATTCAACATCATCAAAAAATCCGGTGCCTGGTTCTCCTATGAAGATGAAAGAATCGCTCAAGGAAAACAAAACGGTGTGCAGTTCTTAAATGATAATCCCGACGTCCTCGCAAAAATTGAAAAACAAATTAACGAAAAATATGCAGCTGGTGAAACACCAGATATGAAGAAATAATAAAAACTCAGGATTTAACATCCTGAGTTTTTATTTCTTCTTTATTCTTCGTCAACTCCAGTGAGTGATATTCCGAATCCACTATTTCCTAGATGAACAAGGAACACAGGACCAACGCTAGTTGCGACTGTATATTCAACATTTGTATAGTTCTTATTGACCATTTCTATCATCTTATCGACATGTTCTTTATTATTGCCTAAGAAAATGAAACGGCATAAGACTTTCTTAAATCTTGAAGCATAATCAGCAATCTGGTTCATATAATATTTAATTATATTAATGGTAGTTCTCTCTTTCTTTGTTAAAACTAGTTTTCCATCTATCATCTCGATTATAGGCTTAATTTTAAATAGCAATCCGAGTGCACAAGATAGTTTTGATAATCTACCACCGCGGAATAAGTGTTTTAAATCAAATATCGTAAAGCTTAAGTGAGAATTCTTTAAATACTTTTCAGCCTTACCAGTAAACTCTTTGAAACTGATATCCTTTTTAAACAAAGGTTCAAGAGCATATAGAACATTTGTCAATCCGTAATTATTTAATAGTGTATTTAGAACTACAACATGTTCTTTCTTTTCTTCTGCAAGAATATCTACTGCCATTTTTGCAACTTCATAAGTTGCGGAGTTCTCCTTAGAAAGAGTTAATACCAATATATCCTCTATTCCTTCCTCAAAAAACTCATTATAAGCTTTTTCAAATTCACCTATTGAAGGTGAAGAAGATTTCAAATCCTTGCAGTTTTCAAGCCTTGAAACGATTTCTTCATCTTTAATATCTGTCTCACAACGATTGTTACCATCAACAGTAACATGTAAAGAGACAACTTTAAATGGTATCTTCTCTTTAATCTCTTCAGGTATTTGTGTTGTTGAATCTAGGACTATGCCTACTCTAGTTTTCATTGTTACCTCCTAACTATTGCTTTGACTCTCATCGACATTTTCATTATTACCAAGGAATTGTGCGTTATATAAATCTGCATAGAAGCCACCCTTTTCAAGAAGTTCTTGATGGCTTCCTTTTTCAATTATATGACCCTTATTCATTACTAATATCAATTTAGCGTTTTTAATTGTCGATAAACGGTGAGCTATTACAAATGTTGTACGGTTTTTCATCATATTAGTCATAGCATCTTGTAATAACTTTTCTGTTCTGGTATCGACTGAAGAAGTAGCTTCATCAAGGATCAATATTCTAGGACGACTTAGTATCGCTCGAGCAATGGTCAATAATTGCTTTTGACCTTGCGATACATTGCTTCCTTCTTCATTTAATATTGTATCATAACCATCAGGTAAAGTCATAATGAAATGATGTGCATGTGCTTCTTTAGCAGCTTCAATTATTTCTTCTCGTGTAGCATCAATATTTCCGTAAGCAATATTTTCGGCAATAGTTCCATTAAATAACCAAGTATCTTGCAAAACCATTCCTATTTGGTTTCTTATTGAAGAACGTGTGTAATCTCTTATATCAACTCCATCAATAAGTATTTCGCCTTTATCAACCTCATAAAACCTCATTATCAAGTTAACAAGAGTTGTTTTTCCCGCACCTGTTGGACCGACAATAGCGATTGAATCGCCAGGTTCAACGACTAAGTCAAGATTTTCAATGAGTGGAGTATCCTTAGAATAGGAAAAGAAGACATCTTTGAACTCAACATGACCTTTGATATTTTCATCAGCGATAATTGCATTCTCTTTATCACTTGGCTGATCTTTAGCGTCTAATATTGCATAAACTCTAGCCGTAGCAGCATTGGTTTGCTGCAAATATGAAGATAACTCACCTATTTGTTGTATTGGTTGTTGGAATATATTTAAGAACATGAAGAAGGCAACAATCATACTTGCATCTTTTAAAACACCTGCCAAAACACAAATAAAGACGTAGGCAAGATTATGAATAAATTGCATGACTGGGAAAATCATATTTGTTAATGTAAATGCTTTAAATCCCGCATTAGCTAAATTTGTCGATTCAAGATTAAAGTCATTTTCAAAATCTTCTTCTTTATTAAAAAGCTTTATTACCTTGAATCCTGAATAAGCTTCCTCAACTTTACTATTTACACTTCCAAGCATTTTCTGTTGCTTAATAAACAGAGGTTGTGAAAACTTAGTTATGAATAGTGCTAATGCCATACAAATTGGAAAAGTTGCGATAGCCACAAGTCCACACTGCCAGTTGACAACAAGCATAGCAATACTTGTACCAATCAATAAGCAAATTGCTTTGATGAGCTGTGTTACGATTTGTTGTATAGAAGTAGTTATGAGATCTATATCGTTAGATACTCTTGAAATAATATCACCATTAGTTGTTTTATCAAAAAACTCTAAAGGTAATTTATCTAATTTTAACTTTACATCATTTCTTAATCGATACATTATCCTTCCAGTAACCTTACTTACAGTAAAATCAGCAATAAACTGGAATGTACACATGACAACATAAATTGCGGCGATAATTCCAACCTTTATTAATAAAAGAGAAACATCGACATCAATCAATCCTGTCAAAGGATCGACAACAAGGATTTCTTGCATTGTCGCTTCACTGGTTAAATCCTTAAAAAACACAGGTCCAATTATTTGAAAAACAGCAGCGATGACAACTGAAACCACGACAATTATAAGAAGAGGAAGCATCGGTTTCATCATCTTAAAAAGTCTTTTTAACGAACCTTTATTCTTTTCTTTTGACTTCATAGGTATTTTTTCTACTTTGTTCATATTATTCACTCTTACCCGTTCTAATATCTTTTCCCATACGAAGTGTATTATCAACTTCATCCTGGTCAAGCTGTGATCTGACTATTTCTTGATAGACACTACAGCGATCTAATAACTGACTATGAGTTCCCTGGTCGACAATTTTACCATCGTCTAAAACAATGATATTATCAGCATCCATAATTGAAGAAACTCTTTGACCAACTATTAAAACTGTCGAATCTTTAGTGTGTCCTTTTAATGCATGTCTAACCTTAACATCTGTTTTAAAGTCTAAGGCTGAAAAGCTGTCGTCAAAGACATAGATCTCGGCGTTCTTTGCAAGTGCACGAGCGATACAAAGTCTTTGCTTTTGCCCACCAGAGAAATTTTTTCCACCTTGAGAAACTCTTGAATCGAGTCCTTTTTCTTTATTAGAAATAAAATGTTTTGCTTGAGCTATTTCTATTGCTTTTTCCACATCTTCGTCTTTAACATTTGTACCACCAAATTTTAAGTTATCTCTAATAGTACCTGTAAAAAGCAATGCCTTTTGTGGGACAAATCCAATATGATCTCTCAATTCTTTTAAATCAAGATCCTTTACATTAATTCCATCAACTAATACCTCTCCACTTGTAGCATCATAAAATCTTGGGATTAAATTTATTATCGTTGATTTTCCACTACCAGTTGACCCGATAATAGCAGTCGTTTCACCTTTTTTAGCTTTAAAAGAAATATCGTGCAAAGATTCTTCTTGTGCACCTGGAAAGGTGAAAGAAACATTTTTAAACTCAATTTCGCCAACTCTATCGGTTGAACTAAGAGAAATTGGATTTGCAGGACTTTCAATACTACTTGATTTATCTAATACTTGATTAATACGTGTAGCTGAAACTTTGCTTCGTGCAATAAAGATAAATATCATTGCAACCATTAAAATTGACATTAATATTTGCAATGTATATTGAGCAATGGTCATTATTGATGAAACATTCTGGAAGGCTTCTAGATAGTATGTATTATTAAAGTTATAAAATCCGGTGAAGAATATTGCTAAATAAGCAAATTGCATAATCAATGATATTCCTGGGAATATAACAGCTGTAATTCTGTTTATTTTAATCGTTATGTGAGTTAAATCTCTGTTAGCTTTATCATATCTAACACTCTCTTCCTTTTCTCTAACAAATGCTCGAATAACTCTTACACCCGTTAAGTTTTCTCGCAAAACAAGCGTTGAGCGATCTATTTTCGATTGATAGACTTTCATTAAAGGGAACACTATTACTGCAATAACCACAAGGAAAACGACAATAATAGGAATTGCTACTAAAAGAACAAGCATAAGCTTCATATCAATTCGTGAAGCATAAACTAAAGATATAATAATAGTTGCTGGAGCTTGAACTAATATTCTAAGTCCCATTGTGTAAATTTGTCCAACTTGCTGAACATCATTTGTTGTTCTAGTAATCATACTAGAAACACCAAACTGGTCATACTCAGCAGTAGAATATGACATAATCTTTTTAAAGATTTCATTTCTTAGATTTTTGCCAAAAGCAGAACCTATTTTACTAGTTGCTACGGCAATAATAAGTGATATTGCTAAAGTTCCTAAACAAAGGATTAGCATTCTTCCACCCATTAACCATATTGCCTCAGTATCACCTGCAGCTATATATTTAGATACATCAGACATTTCGTTTGGTATACGAAGCTGTAACATTGCCTGTGCGATAATTAAAACAATAGTGATAACTATTTCGACAATAACTGGGCGGAGATATCTCATTAATTTAATCATAATATTCCTCCTAACTTGTAAAGTTTAATAGTTTATAACAAAACATACAATAAACAATAATTTACAGATTTCAGAACCTGTAAAGATATATTTGAGTTTTTATCTTTTCTTAATGAAAGTAAGGCATAGCCGATACGACTATGCCTTACTATTAATTTATTTTACTTGGTTTAGAACTCTTTGAAGCTTTTACCAATTCTTTATTTTCTTTACGAACTTCTTCATAATATTCTAACTTGGCTTGCTTCTTCTCTCTTAAATATCTACTATAGACTTTTATCAAGAGTTCACGATAACCTTTATCTTGAATTCCGAAGCGGAATACATCAGCACCAGATTCAACGATAACTTCGAATCCGATGAGCTTTTTATTTAGTTTGAATAAACCTTTACGCTTAGTGAGCATTATTTCATTGACTATATCATTTGGATTCAATATAAATAGTAATTCACCTCTAGAGTTATATAATGCTAGTTTATTGTGTACAGGCATAATATAAGTTCTATGTGCTTTAAAGAAGTAAATAAATAGTTCAACTATAATTGCAAGTGCCACGCCTACTGCAAATCCAATGATTACATTAGGTATGATAAGTTGAATCAATCCTAATAATGCAGATACAGCGACTATACAGAATATTCTAATAGCAATTCTTTTAAGAGTATACTTTGCAGGGAAACGACGAACTCTAATTGCACGGGCATCAGCAAGGTATTGTGAGTTAACAACTGCTTGGCTCTTTTCCTTAAGCAATCTTTCCTCATTTTCACACTTAAGTCTCCAAGCCTCTTCTGTATGAATTAAAGTGTTTTTCTTTGCTAAATACACAACTTCTTCAGCCTCATAGCGTTGATTAAACTTAACTTCAGCTTTTTCAACAACACTTAATGTCTTTTCGTATAAAGAAGCGTACTTCACACCACTTGATATGACATTTTCATCATATATCTTGCCAAGATTATACTTTTTAATTAAGTTACTCTTAGTGATATTAATCTCTTCAGTAGAGTTAACAAATGTATTCTTATTACCAGCTAAAGCATCATCATAACTCTTTTGAATATTCTTGGTTCTATTCTGCAATTTGGCTAATTTAGCATACTCTTTATCAATCATTTTATTGCTTGCAGCAGCACGACCAAGTGCAACAGCAGCCTTTTGAACCTTCATCTTATTATAAATATTATTAAGTTTAGTATCATACTTTCTCTTAATACTATTTGTAGCAATACTTTCAGTAGACTCATTTATTTTTAATGCCAATTCAGAATGTCTTAAGTTTTCTTTAGCTAATAACTCAATTAAACCTAAGTCTAATTTAGAAGAATAGACAAGTCCTATAGCACTATTCTTCTTGATCTGATCCTTAATTTCACTTAAAACCAAAGATGTGTAAGATTTATATGCTTTTTCTAAAAGAACTTTTCTTTCTTTGCTTAAAGCAATGATTGAATTAAATACTTTTTCATTAGTTTTAACAACAGTATCAGCTCTTTTTTTGTTTTCAAGATTTCTGTCCTCAAGTATTCTTTTAGCTAAAATACCTAATTCTTTAGATTTGGTCTTAGCCTGAGAAATTTCTGTATATAAACCATTTTTAATATCGACATATACTTGTTCAAAATCCTTGTTAAACTGAACTTGTGAAGCAATATCTTCGGTATATTCTATTTCATCAACAACTTGTTTCTTTAATTCTTCTAACTTTGTTTCAAACTTTGTTTCAATTTCACTGATAGATTTATTTAATGTTTCACTGTGTTTTGCTAAAGCAGCTTCATAAGCTTTAACAACATCGGGTGCATTTACAACATCAGCATTTAATTTAATCCAATTATCTTTAATTGGAGCTAAAGCTTCAAGCTCAGCATTACATTTATCTTTAACTTCCTTTAACTTAGACTTTAAATTGCCGATACTAGACTCAAAATCAATTCTATCTAATGTTAATTGTGGTTCTAATGCATCCTTAATCTCTTGATGTCTAACTTTATACGAATATAATTTCTTTGATTGCTTAGATACTTTCTTCTTTTCTGCACCAAGGAAAACAACAATGCGTGCTACATTAGCCTTATTGATTATTTCATTCTTAACTTTAGCAAAGTCTAATTTTAACTTAGCCGCAAATAACTGATTCTTAGCTCTATATGATTCAGATTGAACTTTTAGTTCTTCTTCACTAACAAACTTTGCGCAACCATTAAGATATTCTTCAACAACCGCTGTGCGATCGGCAAGAGTTGCTTCAAGTATTTTTTCCATCTTATCGATTTCATCAAGAATCTTAGGTGTTGATAAAAGTATTTTCTTATTTCTTAAATAAGTAACAAAGAAAGATGATTCAGGTTGAGGCATTTCCTTTATTGCTTCTAAAGCAAAGACTTCAGCTTTTTCAACATCTTCATCCATTGAGAGCAAAACATTTTTAGCAGAAGTAAATGCAGATTCCTTTGAAAGCATACATCTTTGATCAGCAACAGCAATTATAGTTAAATATGCTACTGTTAAATGTTCTAAACTATCATTCTCTTTTTTCAATGAATTATGATCTAACTTAAGTTCAGAAATATTCTTTGCAAGTAATTCAATTGATTTTTCATTTGTTTGAATTTGAGATAAATACTTTTGATGTATTTCTTCATATTTGGAAGCGACAATCTTCTCAATCTTTGCTTCATCATATTCAAAATGATAAATGATATTAGCACAATCCTGAGTAGGATCTTTTTCATCAAACTTATCGCTATAAATTCGAGCTTCAACATCATGAGAAGGTGTACCTTCGGTCAATTGTTCTCTTAATTGTTGAAGTGATTGGACAAGTTCTACTTCCTTTTGTTCGTTTTCGGCCATATGCATGCTCCTTATTATTCTAAGACATAACTAAAGATAGTTATCCACTACTTAAAATATACCTTTTTTTGTAAGCGCTGTCAATAAAAATAACCTCACATAAAAAAATAAGTATATATTTACTAAATAAATAATTATATTTGTATAAATATATTGTACTTACGAATAATAGTAAATTAAAAATATTCAAGCACTTTTTTTGATTCTTCAAAAAACTTTGATTACTTAAAAATAAAAAAACGAGATGGCAGAGTCCATCTCTAATTGGGAAGTGTACTTGCGTGATATGCCTTTTAATAAGTGATTCCGCTTTAACTCTGAACTTCTCAATTACTTGTATTTTAAGATTATCAAAATAATTGTCAATAAAAAAAGAGAAAAAATTAAACCATTAAGACTGCTTGCAAATTGGCATACAACTAAACTTTACGCATTATATAATTAAAAATATCATTACGAAAAAATAAAACTAGAATTGTTTCGAATCCCTATTCCTCACCCCCACCTCCTATCGCACCCCCGAGTCCGCTCCGCCAGGAGAAGGACGAG
>CAOSOP010000025.1 GCA_948525355.1 uncultured Bacilli bacterium
CCCCTCAAATTGGCCCCAAAGCTATCAACAAGGGTCACAAAAAGGCGAAGCAAACTATTGAATTGATTAAAACTAATTCTTTTTACCCTTAAGATATAACAATAATACATATAAATCTGATGGATGAACATTTGTGATTCTTGATGCTTCTTTTAAATTCTTTGGCTTAAGTGCGTTCAATCTTTCTCTAGCTTCCATCGATATTCCTTCTATTGTCAAATAATCAACATCACTCGGTAAAAGAAAATCTTCATTTTGCTTAAGTTTTTGTGCATCTTTTTCTTCTAACTTTATATAACCTTCATACACGATCGTTATTTCTAAAGTCATTATTTCGTCAAATTCTAGTATCGGTAGTTCATCATATACTGATTGCAGTTGTTCGTAATTGATCTTTTTCGTTTTTATCAAATCCTTAAGTGATTTAGAACCAGCATCAGTAAAACTAATGCCAAGGGTATTCAGCAAATTAAGTACTTTATCGTTTTTGCCAACACGAGTATTTTCTAAAAAGTCAAAGCAAAAATCTAGTTTTGATTTAAGTGTTTTATAGCGTTCATTTCTCTTTTCGTCATTAATCCCTAATTCATATCCCTTTTCAAACAATCTTATCAAGGCATTGTCACTTCTTGTCATCAGTCTAAATTCCGAGCGTGATGACAATAGCCTATAAGGTTCTAATGTTCCCTTACTGACTAAATCATCAATCATTACACCGATGTATGCTTCGCTCCTTTTTAAAACAAATGGTGGCTTATTTAATAACATTTGCGATGCGTTAATACCAGCCATAAGTCCAAGTGCTGCCGCTTCTTCATAGCCAGAGGTACCAATCACTTGTCCTGCAGCATATAATCCTTTAATTTCCTTAACATTCAAACTGTAGTCAATATTATTAGGATTAATCGCTTCATATTCAATAGCATATGCATATTTTAAAACTTTGGCATTTTCTAATCCTTTTAAAGAATGAATCATTTCTAGTTGAACATCTTCTGGCATTGATGTCGAAAAACCCTGCAAATATATTGAATCTGTATGAATAGATTCAGGCTCTAAAAATAGTTGATGCCTATTTTTATCTTTAAATCTAACTATTTTATCTTCAATCGATGGGCAGTACCTCGGTCCAACACCTGTTACATATCCTCCATACATCGCTGAGCGTTTTAAATTATCTAAAATAATTTTATGCGTTTTTTCATTTGTATAAGTTAAATGACATATAATATGATCTTTAAATTCTCGACTTTTATCTGTATCAAAACTAAAAGAAAGTGGAATATCTGAACCATACTGAGGTTCTAATTCACTATAATCAATTGAATCCTTTTGAATACGCGGTGGTGTTCCAGTTTTTAAACGAAATAGACTTATTCCATTTTCTTTTAAACTATTGGCCAATCCACTGCTTCTTTTATCGCCATCCGGTCCTTCTTTAATTCTCTTCTCACCTTTTAATATATCGGCTTCCATATAGGTACCAGTAGTTAATATGGTTGCATCAGAAAAAACTTTTTCTCCACTATCAATTACTACACCTCTACAAACGCCATTTTCTACTATAATTGATTTAACTTCTGCTTCGATAATAGTAAGATTTTTAACCGTATCTAAATACTCTTGCATGTACCTAGGATAATCTATTTTGTCCTCTTGCGTTCTTAATGCATGAACTCCTGGCCCTTTAGATAAATTCAACATTTTATACATCAATGCACCTTTATCTGCTATTTTACCCATTATTCCACCGAGTGCATCAATTTCTTTAACTACGATTCCTTTAGCACTTCCACCGATTGAAGGATTACACGGCATATTACCGATGTATTTTTTATTCATACAAAACATTGCGGTCTTAAATCCTAGTTTAGCCGCAACATGGCTTGCCTCAACTCCTGCATGTCCACCACCGACAACGATGATATCGTATTTCATCCAATACTTCCTTCCATGTCTAGTTTAATCAGTTGATTTAATTCAACCGCATATTCCATTGGTAGTTCTTTGCTAAAAGGTTCGATGAATCCCATCACAAGAAGATGAGCTGCTTCATTTTTAGATAAGCCTCTGCTCATCAAATAAAACATCTTCTCTTCATCAAGTTTGGATACTGATGCTTCGTGTTCAATAACTGAATTGTTATTATTCACACTATTATCAGGTATCGTATCTGAATATGATTTTTCATCTAGAATTAAAGTATCACACTGAACTTTTGCTGTCGAATTAGTTGCGGTGCTACTAATATTAACTGTTCCGCGATAATTAGCAACTCCACCTTCTTTAACAATCGATTTAGATATAATCGTTGAAGAGGTGTTTTTTCCAATATGAATCATCTTAGCCCCTGCATCTTGATATTGTTCTTTAGAAGCTACGGCAATAGAAATACAACTTCCCTTGCTCCTATCACCTTTTAGAATACAGGCAGGATACTTCATATTGAGTTGACTACCAACATTTCCATCAATCCATTCCATAAGTCCATCTTCTTCTACTAACGCTCGCTTAGTAACTAGATTGACGATGTTAGTTGACCAGTTTTGTATGGTAGAATAACGGCATTTAGCTCTTTTTCCAACAAATATTTCAACAACTGCTGCGTGTAAAGACTCTTTTGAATAAATAGGTGCTGTGCAACCTTCGACGTAGTGAAGAGAAGCATCGTCATCGACGATTATCAGCGTTCTTTCAAACTGTCCTGAACGTTCGTTGTTAATTCTAAAATATGACTGCAGTGGTTTTTCAAGTTTGACACCTTTTGGTATATAGATGAAAGATCCTCCAGACCAAACTGCACTATTTAATGCTGCATATTTATTATCCGTATATGGAACTAGTTTTCCAAAATATTTAAAGAATAAATCTGGATAAAGTTTTAACGCTGTATCAGTATCTAAAAATATGATTCCTTTTTCCTTAACCTCGTCGAGCATATTATGGTAAACAGCTTCAGATTCATATTGTGTTGTAACTCCAGCTAAATATTGCTGTTCAGCTTCAGGAATTCCAAGCTTATCAAATGTATTCTTTAACGCTTCAGGAACATCGTTCCAATTAGCTGCAACTTTATCAGTCATGCGTGTGAAATATGTAAAATCATTAAAGTCTAAAAATGATAAATCAGGACCGAAGCTAGGGTTATGATGTGAATAAAACTCCTTCAATGCCTTTAATCGATACTGCTTCATTTTTTCTGGTTCATTCTTATAAGAAGAAATATTTGAAACAATATCTTCATTTAAGCCTTTTTCTGTTTTTAGAATCGATACATCTTCATCTTTAAAATCTTCTTTTTTAAAATCATGAAATATCTTATCGTTTTCCATTTTGATACTCCTTTAACGCCTCAATAAAACCTCGATAACCTATTGTTGCGCAGTTTATTCTCGACGGTTGCTTATATGTATTGCAAAAACAGTTTGCCTCAAGCAAGACATCAGAATCAAATTCTTTTTCATTTAACATATTAAAAAAGTTTTCAATAATAGCTTCAGCCTCTTCAATGCTCTTATTATTAATGAGTTCCGTCATTATCGAAGTCGAGGCCTTAGAAATTGCACAGCATTGATTGAAGTGCCATTTTATATCAGCGATAACTCCATGATTTATTTTTACATGAACAAAAATATCATCGATACATGAAGCCGAATCCATATGTATAGTTATATAAGTATCATCATTTGTTAAGTCTTTAACATTTCGAGGATGGGTGTAGTGGTCCATAATCACTTCACGCATCTGTTCTTCACTAAGCGAAATAGGCATCGAGAAAGTCACCTCCATTCTCACATTCTTTGATCAAAGCATCAATATCACTAACAGTATTATAAAAATAAGTCGATGCTCTAACTGTTGCACTTGTTTTTAAATAATCCATCAATATCTTTGCGCAGTGCTGACCAGATCTAACCGCAATTCCTTTAGAAGACAAAAATGTTGCAGCGTCTTGAGCGAAGACATCCTTGATATTGAATGTCACAATTCCCGTGGTCGAGTTTGGATTATAAATGATGATATTATCAAGTTTTGATAAACCATCGATCAATCGTTTGTGTAAAAAACTTTCATATTCATTTATTTTGTCCATTCCGATTGATTCAATGTATTTAATCGCCGCCGCAAGTCCATAAACACCCGCGATATTTTGTGTACCAGCCTCAAATTTTAATGGTGGCTTTTGCAACAAAATATTTCCACAAGTTTCAAATCTAGTGTTCATTCCTCCACCAGACAATAATGGTGGTATCTTATCTAATAATTCATATTTACCATATAAAACTCCTACACCAGTAGGGCCGCACATTTTGTGCGCGGAAAAAGCTAAAAAGTCACAATCAATATCAGCAACATCAACCTTTATATGAGGCACACTTTGTGCACCATCTAAAACGAAATATGCATTATAGCTATGTGTGAGCTTTGCTAAAGCTTTTGAATCATTGAGCCCACCTAATACATTAGTAACTTGTGCTAAAGAAACAACTTTGGTCTTATTTGTAATGACTGAAGCCAGGTTTTCTAAAGTGACAATACCTCTTTTTTTATCTAATGGAGCATAAACGATTTTACAGCCTCTGCGTTTAGCGACCGAAAACCACGGCAAAACATTTGATGCATGCTCAGCTTCCGAAAGAATTATTTCATCACCTTCGTTAAGCAACTCAGCTAGCCCATAAGCGATTATATTGATACTCATTGAAGTACCTGAAGTAAAACAAATTTCTTCTTTTCTTTTCGCATTTATGAAATCTTTAACCGTCTCTCTAGCCGCTTCATATTTTAAATCAACGCTATATGCTAAATCATAATCTCCTCGATGAGCGTTTGCAGTTCCACATAGATAATATTCATCCATCGCCTCAATCACTGAGTACGGCTTAAATGTAGTTGCTGCATTATCCAAATAGACGATAGGCTTTTTGTCCTTTGTTTGATAATTTTTAAACATAGGAAAATCTTTTCTAATCTTATCTACATTCATTTTAATACTCCTAATGCTTCTTCAACTTTGCACTTTATTCCTTCATCACTTAATATATCAACAAAAGTCATAAAGCTACCTTTAGCGTATAATGATAAGGCTTGTTCAGTGCTTAAACCTCTGCTCATTAAATAAAACAAAGTCTTTGAATCGATAAAGCCGACAACAGCCCCATGGCTGGCCTTAACATCATTTTCTCCGACCAATAATTTTGGACTTACTGTCGATCTGCTCTTAGATGAAAAATTGATTATTCTTCCGTCTTGTCTTACATCGCACTTTTTAGCTCCCTTTTTGACCGAAGTCGTTCCATCAAATAAAAACTTCGCGCTTCCTTTATTCAATCCATACATCTTTACTAAAGATTTTGCATAGCCAAAATTATTATATACCTTAATATTAAAGTGTTTATTCATATTATCAGCCAAAGAAGCGACATAAACTTTGACATCCGTCTTGCCCTTGGCCGAAACATTAATTTCAACCTCTCTCGCTCCTTCAAATAAATCAAATAGGATAATATCTAATTTAGCATTCTCTTCAACTTCAATGTCCCAATTTATCTTCGCATTATCACCTTCAATAAAACCTTCAATTCTTGTCAATGAATTAACGGTAAAGTGATCAGTATTGCTTTTTAAAGAAGAAAAAACAATGCTATTAACTCCATCACTTATCATTTTCTATTTTTAGCCGCACAGCTAGAAAGAACTGGCGCCTCCTGCCCATGTTTTTCAATATCTATTTTATATTTCTTTGAAAATGCCTCATATCCATCACTAGCAATTTCAAAGGCCAAATCACCATCAGATACTTTGACGATTTTTCCATCAATTAAAACTGCTGTCTTATTAGGCTTTACTAACTTATAGAGCATATCGTAATGTGAAATAATCATAAAGGAAGTCTTATTTACTTTGCTTATTTCAATTATATTATCAGCAATAAGTTTAAAAGCATCAACATCAAGACCAGAATCAATTTCATCAAGCAAAGCTAAACTAGGATTCAAAAGCAACATTTGAAGGATTTCATTTCTCTTTTTTTCTCCACCTGAAAAACCGACATTTAATGAACGATTTTTCATAGTCGAATCAAATTTAACCTTTTCTGAACTTGAATTAAGCTTACGATAATAATCAAACAAAGAAATTGGAGAATCTAAATGTGAATTGATAGCTTCCTTATAAAAATCTATCGAAGAAACACCTTCAATTTCAGGTGGTGTTTGAAATGCCATAAACATTCCTCTTTTCGACCTCTCATCTGGAGTCATAGAAGTTATATCAACACCATCCATGATTATTTTACCTGAAATTATATTGTACAAAGGATTTCCCATCAAAGCGTTCAACAATGTGCTCTTTCCATGACCATTGGGACCAACAAGAGCTAGGATATCACCACTATCAATTTCAAGATTAACACCCTTGAGGATGACTTTGTTCTCTACTTCTACAACAAGATTTTCGATGCTTAACTTTTTCATATTTTTACTCCAAATTAAATTTTAGACTCTTTACTAATTATGTGCAATAAATATGATAACTAAAATATTTATTAACACACAAAAATCATAGAAATGATTATTTTTACATTGCTCTTTTTATCATTGTCGCAATATTTGTTAATTCCTTCTCTTCATGTGCTAATGGTTTCATTTCTAAATTAAAACCATCATTCGTTTCATATCGAGGAATTATATGGACATGGAAATGCATAACTTCTTGTCCAGCCGCCTTCTCAATATTAGTTAATATATTAACTCCTGAAGCCTTTAGTTCCATTATGCTTGCTTGTGATATCGTTTGGCATACATTCATGACTTTAGCAAGCAGATTCTTAGGAACTTCATTGAAGTTTCTAAAATGTTCCTTTAATATCACCAATGTATGACCTTTGCTAACAGGATTAATATCTAAAAAGGCCATTACTTCGCTATCTTCATAAACAATAGCCGCCGGAATTTCCTTTCGTCCTATTTTACAAAAAACACATGATTCATCGTAATTCATAATATCCTCCTAAAAAGAGTTCGGTTTCCCGAACTCTAATGATTAATCATCATCTTCTTCAAAAACTGCTGGATAGGTTTCCTTTATATATTCATAGAAATCATCATCATTATAGACGATGTTGCTATTCTTTAACCAGTGAACAGTTGAGTCAGAAGATAAGCTTGAAACAGCAGCTAGTTCATAAGCAACTTTTTCAGCTCTTTCTTTCTTATTTGCTTTAACTTCTTCACTATCACTATCATTAACTCTTAAGGCTCCAGTAGTAATGACATCGAATATTTCAACGATGTAATAACTATCAGAAGAAGAATCATAGTGAACAATGGAGTTAAAGACATCAGTCTTGTCTTCAATCTTAGCAGGGGTTAAATAGCGATGTCCATTGATAGTTGTTGTAACATCCTTAGATGTTGAACTAGAATCGATATTATAATTGATAGAGAAGACACGATTTCTTAAATCATCTGGTAAATCAGATAATCCATTAGTACGTAATTGATATCCTTCAGTAACAAGCTTAGTTCTTGATAAAGAATCAAGTGCTAACTTCTTACCTTTTTCAACAGAATAAGCGTAATTATTAGTATATTTAACTTCTAATGTTTCATCGCTGTTCTGTGGATCACTTAAATCAATTTTTGCAACTTCATCTTCAATTCTTGATGCGAGTGTTACAAGATCATTGTCTTGAATAAATGTCTTATCAGAATCGGTGAGGTCAGTTCCTAACCAAATGCGACCTAAGTTGCTTAAGTCTCTATCTTCATCACTTGCATCGCTGTTATTGATGTAGGAATTGATAAAGGCCTTTATAGTATTAACTGCTGCACCTTTTTCATCGTCACGATCAGTGATCTTAACAACCTTAACGTCACGAGCATATGTATTACCAATAGAAGAATAACTCTCGTTATAAATATACTTAGCTATCAACGCTTGACGATAGATGTTAGGAAGCAATGCTCTTTCAATATAATCAGAATAATCACATCCTAATATGTCACTTGCTTTATCACCAGGTTTAATGATTGTACCACGACCACTATTAGCATTTTCATTATTGCTACCGCAAGTGATGCTATACATCTTGCTTCTTAAGTTTAAGACGTAGCGAATTTCATCGAACTGATAATCAGTATCATATTCACCACCACTTATTTCGCTCATAAGAAGTTTATCAACCTTATCGTTAACAAATTCATCATCTAAAGTTACTTCTTTCTTAGCAATCTTATATAAAACATCAGCTAAGACCTTAGATTGAATAGATGTTCCACCAGAAATTGAATCATAGAACGTTTCAAAATCGTTATAAGCAACATCCCCTTCAAAGATTCCAGAAATGATTTCATCATCGGCATTGCTAGGATAGTTGTTATTATCGCTGCTAGAACAAGAAGTTAAGCATAAGCTGCTACCAGCAAGTAAAGCTAATGCTAATGTTTTAAGTTTATTTCTTTGAAGCATCGCAAACTCCTCCTTTTGTAATAGTACCACTTTCAAATTGAGCAATACACTCATCTTCAGGTAAAGTACGATTGACTAATAACTGTTGAAGAGTTAAAGCTTCTAAATAGGCTATCCAACTCTTTTCATAAGTCAATGCCTTAGAATATTCAGCGCTTTCTCTTCCTGTGCTAATATAAGTATCGATTATTTCTTTAACTCTTTCATCGATAGTAATATTAACTTCTTTTGCCTTAGCATAGTTATCTTCAAATATTCTATATTCCATATTTCCATCTAAGGACTTAATAGAATCTCTAATAGCAGTTGCACGCTTTTCATAAATTGAACGATCATCAGTCTTGATGAAGTTAATATATGTAGGATCACTTTCCTCTTCTTCTTCAGTTGTTGTTGAAGGAATAGTTAAAGAATAATAAGATGCAATATTATTTATTTCTTCATTATTATCACCTTTTGAAGTCATATTAACAAATGGTGAACGCTGTGCAATGATGAAGTGAACTCCTTGATATCCAGCGTCTGAAGAACCAGTTCCAGCTCTTGTGACAATAATAGGATTACTAGTTTCATCAGTTAAGATTTTTTGGTTAGTTCCAACACTTTCATAAGTAGTGTTATAATCATCACCAACTTTATTATTCTTTAATACTTTTAATGAATCAGATAATCCAGGAATAACTGAGAACTTGTTTTCATTGATAACAACACCATATTCATCCTTAATCTCTTCAGCAGTCTTATCTAAATAGATATAACTTGTACCATGATTATTTAAGTACTTGCTCCAAATGATATTTCTTGGATAGTTAGCAGATACAGCGTTTTCAACATTGAGTTTATCTGTACTTGTTGTAACATCAGCATACTTATTTAAATCTAATATTTTAGAAAGAGGAATACCAAAATTATTTTTACCAATAACATCTTCAGCTTCTTCAGGAATTGCAAGTCTTTCTTTAACTAAAGCCTTATCTTCAACCTTGTTATTAAAGAAAGCATCATATCCATATAAGGAATACTTAAATTCTGAAACAAATGATGTATCTTTTGTCATAATACCAACATCACCATAGTCAGAAGAAGAAGTATCATCTGAAGCGGTTAATGCTACTTGACCAAAGGTTTCAGTTGAAGCTAAACGCTTAACAACATTAGCAAGTTTCTTTGCATTGTCTTCTGTAATAGTAGAATTAATCAAAGAACTTGTAGATTCAACCTTAACAAGAATATGTCTGACATGATATGGAGACATAGTTTCAATATATTCAGGTGTTAATTTCTTATAGTTATCATCTGAATAGAAATCATTTGTATTTCTTGTCTTCTTTCTTGCTAAAAGATATTTTGAACGAAGTTCGTCGACAGTATCAACTCCTTCACCCTCTAAAATTTTCTCTCTTTCCTCTTTAACAGAAGTACCATTAGAACTGGCATTATCTTTTGCAGCTTGATAGTACTTTTCATCAATCTCTTGTTCAACTAATGACTTCATTGTTTCAGTTGTTGGAACAGCGAGTTGAATTAATACATTATTTACAACAGTGTAATACGCTTTAGCACCATCTTGACCGATAACATACTTCTTGCCTGTTTCAATGTCTAAACCAGCTAAATCAGCATATGCATCGTTGATGGTATATTCTTCATCACCGATTGTTAAGATGACACCATCCTTATGCTTGACTGGACTAGAACTACAAGAAGCCATGAATCCACATGTGAGTAATGATACTAATGAAAGCGCGGCTATGTGTTTCTTCATTAATTACCTCCTAAATTGCTTAAAAAGTCAACGTATTAATTTTATATTACCGTAATAGAAATATCAAGCGAAAAAATGCATTTATAGATATTTATATAATATATACATTCAAATGAACATTATTATTATGTCAAAAGTCAAAATATTACATTCAAAATAAGCATAAAAATGACATTACCAAGCATTAGCCCATTTTCACTTAAACCTCTCACACATGGATTTCTATTACATAAGATAAAATGTAACCGGAGGAAAAAATGATACCGACTAGAACAGACGCTCATAACACCGGAACAAACAGCTTCTTTTATTTCATATTGATTTTATTTATTCTCATTGCCATAATCGGTTGCTGTGCTTGCTAAGGAGGTGCTAAAAGTGAACAACTATTTCTGCGTAATATTAGTTTTATTCATCCTTCTCGTCATCGTTGGATGCGGCGGATGGTTTAGTGGCTGCGGCTGCTAATTAACTTAGGGGGCAAGTGAACAACTTGCCTTTTTTATTTGCTCACCCTAACCAGCGCCTACACCTCCGAGGGAGCTTCCCCCGGAAGCGGACGAGGAGGTGTGGGAGGAAGTGGGGGTGCGCCAATTAGATACGAATTCACAGGAAGAGGAAGAAATACA
>CAOSOP010000026.1 GCA_948525355.1 uncultured Bacilli bacterium
AGCGGCGCCCCTCCTCCAACGCCGCCTCGGCCGCTCCCTGGGGTCGCAGCCTCGGTGAGGTGATAGGAGGTGAAGGCGAGGTATATAATAAAACTATAGTTTAAGCATATAATAAGTGTATAATAAATCTTTACAAAGTATATAATAAAGTATATAATAAAATTGTAATTAAGGAGGAAGGCATGAAGTACAATATTGAAACTGAACATGTAGAGTTTAAGTTATCTACTGCGCAATTAAGCAAAGCAATTGAGTCATTAACCGCAATGCTAAATAAGCATGGAGCTGGGAAGGTATTATTTGGTATCTCTGATAATGGAACAGTAATTGGACAAGATGTTGGAAACAAGACGATTAAAGATATTTCAGAAAGTATATGTTCAAGAATTAAACCTTCGGTCATTCCTAATATTGAATTGATTAATGAAGAAGGTAAAGTAATAATTTCTGTTGAAGTTAAAGGATCAAACAAACCTTATTCTGCAAATGGAATGTATTTGATTAGAAGTGGATCTGAAAATAGAAAAATTGATCCAGATGAATTAAAGGATATGGTATTTACTAATTCTATTGAAACTATAACTAATATTGAGTCTTTTAATCAAGATTTAACATTTAAACAAATAATGGCGCTATATGCCGTTAGAGGATTAACGATAGATAATGCAACTTTTTATAAAAATATGGGTTTTTTATGTAAAAATGGCAAATTCAATGTTTTGGCGGACATATTATCTGATTCTAATGACCTGTCCATTAAAGTGATTAGATTTGATGGAATTGATAAGTCAAAAATTCTTTTTAGAAATGAATATGGATATAAATGCCTATTAGTTGCTATGGAACAAGCTTTGAATTATGCGTATTCTTTGAATCAAACCAAGGTACAAGTTGATGAAAGTTTTACAAGAAAAGAAATTAAGCTATTTGACGAAATGTGTTTGAGAGAGGCGTGGAGCAACGCATGTCTTCATACGAAATGGTCCAAAATGGTCCCACCAGCAATATATTTTTTTGATGATAGAATTGAAGTCGTTTCAACGGGTGGATTACCTGTTGACTATTCAATAGATGATTTTTATATCGGAATAAGTCACCCTATTAATAAACATCTACAAAAAATAATGGGTCAACTAGGCATCGTTGAGCAAACGGGTCATGGAGTTCCAGAGATTGTAAAAAAATATGGAAAAGAAGCTTTTGAGATTACAAATAATAACATTATAGTTAAATTACGCTTTCCATATAAAATATCAAACAAAAATACTAAACTAGATCTTAGTGATACATATATAAAAGTCTTAAGTGCGATAATTAATAAACCAGACATTACTACAAATGAAATTTGCGATGTAGTGAAATTAAAAACGGCTAGAGTTAGTGTTATTCTTAAGGAATTAAAGGATTTGGGACTTATAAAAAGAGTTGGTGCAAGGAAAAATGGATATTGGGAAGTAAAAGATGATATAGTTATTTAATAATCTCGCCCCCACTTCCCATCACCTCACCGAGTCTGCGACCCCAGGGAGCGGACGAGGGGGTGCGATAGGAGGTGGGGCGCCGCTACGATATAACTTTACAAGAAGAGGGTGGGCGTTTCTCCAATCTTGGTGTGTAAGTAAATTCGAATATAGCATTCTGCAGATTGCTTTAGGAAGCAATCCTATAAGTAAACTTGAAGTTGTTTCTGCTCCAAATGTCTTATCCTACGCGGTTAATTCATTGTTCTATAGTACAAAAGAAGATACAGCAAAGTATAACCCAACGGTATATTTAGGTACTATTTCAGCTACTTCTTCAGGCTGGATTTACGATGGTCAGGACGCCACAAACCAAGTAAAAATCGACCCAAATTCATGGCCTCAAAACTTCGGCCAGGGGATGCAAAAAGGCGAAGCAAACATATCATTGTATTTATAAATAAACTTTAAATAATAAAAAAGCCTGGATTAACCAAGCCTTAATATAAATTTTTATTCAGCCATTCTAAGTATTGCCTTATAACGCTTCTTCGCATCATTACAAGATTTTTCTAGTAATTCTTCTGCATGATCAGGATTGACTTTTGGAAGTTGAGAATATCTTGTTTGACACATAACGAATTCGTTAAATAAGTCAAAGTTAGGTTCTTTGCAATCCATCTGTAATGGATTCTTTCCTTGCTCACTTAGACGTGGGTCATAACGGAAGATTGGGAAGTATCCACATTCAACAGCTTTCTTCTCTATTAATTGTGAATTTGTTAATCCACCTTTGATTCCGTGAGCTTGACATGGTGAGTAACAAAGAACTAAGGATGGTCCGTTGTAACTCTCGGCTTCTTGGAAAGCTTTTAAGGCAGCCATTGGGTTGGCACCCAAGGAAACTTGTGCGACATAGACATGACCATATGCCATAGCCATCATTGCCAAATTCTTCTTAGCCGTCTTTTTACCAGCTGCAGCAAACTTAGCAATTGCACCAGTTTGTGTTGATTTAGATGATTGTCCACCGGTATTAGAATATACTTCAGTATCAAGAACCATGATATTAACATCTTCTTCATTAGCTAAGACATGATCTAAACCACCGTATCCAATATCATAAGCCCATCCATCACCACCGACAATCCAAACTGATTTATCAACTAAATCGTTCTTATACTTCAAGACTTCTTTGATTCCTTCACATTTGCTTGAAGAAATCTTTTCAACCAATGAAGTGACGATAGTTCTAACATAGTTTTTATCTTTAATGTGTTCGATATAATCTTTAATTAAAGATTGAAGTTCTTCTTCAACTTCACCTTGATATTTTTCAAGTATTTCGACGATTTGACCTAAACGGTAATCGACTGCAACTCTCATACCAAATCCAAATTCAGCATTATCCTCAAACAATGAGTTTGCCCATGCAATACCTTCTCCATTTTTATCAGTTATAAATGGTGTTAATGGTGTAGAACCACTATAAATGGAAGAACATCCTGTTGCATTAGCAACTAACATATCACGTCCGAATAGTTGTGAAACAAGACGATAGTATGGAGTTTCACCACAACCAGCACAAGCTCCTGAGACTTCATGATATGTAGGAAGAAGTGCGGCACCCTTGACGGTTGTAGTTGGGAATAAATCCGTTCTGCATTCTGTATGTTTATAAAGTATTTCAGCAGCTTCTTCGTGATGGAATTGGCTCTTAGCTTCTACCATTTCTAATGCTTTAACACCCTTCTTACCTGGACATTGGACATAGCAAACGCCACAGCCAACACAGTTAGTAGGTGAAACTTGAATTCTGAATTTCAATCCTTTGGTATTTGGTCCACCCATCAAATCTAAGACATCAGTTCTTTCATCTTCTGGAAGTCTATTGACTTGTTCATCATCAAGAATAAATGCACGAATGGTTGCGTGTGGACAGACAAATGCACATTGATTACATTGAATACAGTTTTCTTTATGCCAAACTGGAACACGATCCGCAATAGCTCTCTTTTCCTTATAAGTTATATTGTTTTGCATTGTTCCATCTAATAACTCATAAGACATGAAGCGGCTAACTGGTAAATCATAGCCATCAAGTGAGCCTATTACTTCAACATAGTTTTCAAAGTAATCATCTTCACTATCGTTTTTCTTTGAAACAATCTTTAAATCTGACCATTTTGGATCGACTTTAACTTCTTGAATTCCTTCATTACCAGCATCAATTGCACGATAGTTCATTTCAACAACATCGTCACCTTTTTTAGCATAAGACTTCTTGGCAAATTTCTTCATCCAATCTTTAGCTTCTTCATAAGGCATAATGTCTTGATTTAAATAGAAGAATGAAGCTTGAAGTGTAGTATTTGTATGTCTACCCATTCCAATTTCACTAGCAATTTTGTTAGCATTGATAATATAGAACTTAGCTTTCTTATCAGCCAATTGTTTTTTCATTCTATTTGGAAGAACTTTAATCAATTCTTCTTCACTCATATCTGTATTAAGAAGGAATGTTCCACCTTTCTTTAAGTTCTTCAACATATCAAACTTTAAAATGTATGAGTCTAATGAGCAGGAAATGAAGTCTGCATTTTCAACATAATAGGTGGATCTTATTGGTTCCTTACCAAAACGTAAGTGAGATCTTGTAACACCACCAGCTTTTCTTGAGTCATAAGCAAAATATGCTTGAGCATATTGATGAGTTGCATCACCGATAATCTTAATAGAAGACTTATTTGCTGAAACTGTTCCATCACTACCTAGACCATAGAATAAGCAAGATGTATATTTACCTGCGATATGATAATTATCATCAACTTTAATAGATAACTTTGTGACATCATCATTAATACCGACAGTAAATGAATGCCAATTCTTTTTAGCAGATAAGAAATCATAGACTGCCTTAATATGTTTTGGTTGAGTATCTTTACTAGAAAGACCATATCTACCACCTAAAACAACTTCGATTTCTCTTCCTTCAGCTTTTAATGCTGCAACGACATCTAAGTATAAAGGCTCACCTATTGCACCAGGTTCCTTAGTACGATCTAAGACAGCGATTTGCTTAACTGTATTTGGAATAACTTTTACTAAATGCTTAGCGGAGAAAGGACGGTATAAATGAACTTTAACCATACCAAGTTTTTCACCCTTAGCATTTAAGTCATCGATAACTTCATGAATAGTTTCTGTTACAGAACCCATAGCAATGATAACTTTTGTTGCATCCTTTGCACCATAATAAACGAAAGGAGCATACTCTCTACCAGTCATCTTGCTAATGGTTTTAAATAACTCATCAGCTTCTTTGACGATGTTTGCATCGTGAAGATTTTGTGCTTCACGACCTTGGAAATAAATATCATCATTTTCTGCACCACCACGAGTGACAGCGTGACCATGAGGGTTTAAAGCTTTCTTTCTAAAGGCTTCAACTTTTTCTTTATCTAACAAAGAAATCCATTCTTCATCAGCTAAGAATTCAACATTTTGAATTTCATGACTTGTTCTGAATCCATCAAAGAAATGAATAACAGGTGCAGATGCATTGATAGCAAGCAAGTGTGCCATAGGTGCAAGATCAGCAATTTCTTGAACAGAATGAGAACAAAGCATTGCTGCTCCAGCTTGTCTAACAGCGTAGACGTCTTGATGATCACCAAAGATTGAGAGCGCACGAGTTGCAAGCGATCTTGCAGCAACATGAATAACTGCAGGAAGCAATTCACCTACCCATTTATAAATGTTAGGTATCATTAATAATAAACCTTGTGATGCGGTGTAAGTAGTGGCTAATGAACCGGCTTGTAATGCACCATGAACAGCACCAGAAGCACCACCTTCACTTTGTAATTCAACAACTTTTACTAGATTGTTGAAAGCATTCCTCTTTCCTTGAGAGGAATATAAATCAACTAATTCTGCCATCGGTGATGATGGTGTAATAGGATAGATAGCTGCGACTTCAGTAAAAATATAACTAGCGAGTGCGGCAGCAGTATTACCATCGACCGAAAGGAATGACTTTTTAACTTCTTTCATATGACCTCCATATCCATCTAGTAGTATAATTTATTTAATATAATAATGCTAGAATAAAATGTATTTTGTATATTAAATTAATATTATTTATTATAAACAAAAGATATTTCTTAACTTATGAGTAAATCTATTAATACAAGTCCATTCAATAAAAAAGCACTTCACACCAAAACTAATATGAAATTTATCCACAAAATCGGGTGATTTTTTATATTCTAAAACTATTCTTACAATTCCATAGAGTTTTCTTCCAAAAGAAATTGCTCTATACCAATATAAAGTACGCCATTATCATCATGCCATGGAATTATATCTTCTCGCACTACTACTATTTTTTTAAATGAATCACTTATACGAGTAAATGCTTTAGTTTCTTGTTTATGTTTTTCTTCACTAGAAATAGCAAATGCAGACTGTACATAATACCTTTGACTTCCTCTCTTAGCAACAAAATCAACTTCTAACTGCAATTGTTTGCTCTTTCCATCAGCAGTTTTAATATTATATTCAACAATCCCAACATCAACACTAAAACCACGCAGTAACAGCTCATTATAAATAACATTTTCCATAATTTGTGTTTCTTCCTGCTGACGAAAATTTAATCGAGCGTTACATAGTCCAACATCGACAAAATAATATTTAAGTGAAGAGTCTATATATTTTTTCCTTTTATGTCGTACCTCTTCGCTTTACTTCATAAAAGCATCAACAAAATAGTCTAGATATCGACTTATGGTTTTAGGCGAAATCTTAATATGCTTTATGGTGTTAAATGTATTTGCAAGTTTTGTAGGATTGGTAAGTGATCCAATAGAAGAAGAAATTATATCCAATAAATCTTCAAGAACATTTTCATCATTTTGTAACTTACACCTTTCCAAAACATCTGCTAAATAAGCATTTCTAAATAGTTCTTGCAAGCACTTGCTCTTATCCTCGTGTGACTTTAATGTTGCAGCAAATGGCATACCTCCATAAGTAACATAATCACGCCAGACACTATGCTTATCATCTACACCTTGTGATTTTAAATACTCATAATAAATATTAAAAAGCAAATAAGACTTACCTGAACGTCTTATGCCCGTAATTATTTTTATTAACCCATTTTCTTTTTTCTAATAAGCTTATCCTAGTATTGCTTTCTTTCTATCATTCTCAACTCCTTAACGACTTATTTTTGCGCAAATACGCATTTTCAAGTCGTTAACACCGTTTTATTGCAATAATAACATTTTGTCAACAAACACAACTAATTCTATAAAGCAAGTTTTTATTAAATAACATTAATATTCAACTTTATATTATTATGTCACTATTATACATTTGTAAAATATGAATATTTAATTATTCAAGATTTTCAAGTATTTGTTGCATTTCTATCGTTTTATGATTGAGAATATAATATTTAAATCCAAAGTCAGTTACATAATATTTATTAATTAATATTAAATATTCTTTACCAACAACATCATAACGCTCAACTTTATAAATAAAAAAACATAGTTCTAATTTATATAAAACTATGTTAATAAGCTAATTTAAATTTATTTTTCCCAATTGGGATTTCTTGCCAATTCGCGAATATAATCTTTAACTTTTCTGCTTATATCAGCTCTACTTAAAGCATAATCAATTGTTGCTTTAACATAACCAAATTTATCACCAACATCATATCTAGTTCCCATAAAGTCACATGCATAAACAGGTTGATGATGCATCAATTCTCTAATTGCATCAGTTAATTGTATTTCACCATTCTTTCCCGGCTCAGTTTTACTTAAAATTGAGAATATTTCAGGTGTTAAGATATATCTTCCTAAAACTGCATAATCACTAGCAGCTTTATCTATATCTGGTTTTTCAACCATATCAACAACTTTGAATAATCTCTTTCCATCTTTAACTTCTCTACTAGGAGTAACAATACCATATTTATTAACTTCTGTATGAAGAACTTCTTGAACACCAAGTATAGAGCAATCTTTTTGTGCATAAGAGTCTACAAGTTGTAAAAGTGCAGGCTTTCCCTGACTGACTACCATATCATCGCCTAATAATACTGCAAATGGTTCATTGCCGACAAAAGTTTGAGCACATAAAATAGCATGACCCAATCCACGTGGCTCTTTTTGTCTAACATAGTGAATATTTGCAAGCGAAGCAATTTGTCTTATTAAGTCTACCAATTCACCTTTTCCTGCTTCTTTAAGACGCATTTCAAGTTCATAATTCAAATCAAAATAGTTTTCCATTGAATGTTTGTTTGAATTAGTAATGATTAATATTTCATCAATTCCAGACTTTACCGCCTCCTCAACAATGAAATGTATTGTTGGTGTGTCAACTATAGGAAGCATTTCTTTAGGCATTGATTTTGTTGCTGGTAAGAATCTCGTTCCTAATCCAGCTGCAGGTATAATAGCTTTTTTAACTCTTTGCATGGTACTTATTTCTTTCGTTTAATTTGTAATTGCGTGATAAATAGACATAATAGCGCCGATTTCAACTAATCTTCCTACTTCTTTGATATTGCTACCCTCGGGAGCAACATAATCCCCACTTGACCATAGACTATATGGACTATCATTTGTACCCTTGTCAAAGGTAAGCGAATCATATCTAACAGTGCATCCTTGTGATGCTGGGTATAAAATCTGATCTGGATTATCAGGATTAGGAATATTATCACTATGTGCTATCAATGTGTAATAAACTTTTTCAAACTTTAAACCAACAAATAAATTGAAAAAGTCCTGAGATGTTTCTTTTATTATCTTAACATCATCTTCTAGCCATTTGTTTTTTGTATAGAGTAAGTTTTTGTTTTCTTCATTCCATCCAATTTGTTTAATAACATTGTCTTCAGCCGTAATCTTAACAGAGAAAACAAACTTTTGGTCCTTAATTGTCTCTCCTTCTCTTTTAATAGAAGGGCCTAATTTTGATTGCTTATATTCGCCAACCAAATCCCCAGTATAATTAAGTCTTAATTTGCGTGGACTTGTTTTGCCTGTACAAGAAGAACAAAGTGATAAAAGTGGAAGTGCAGCAAATAAGAAAGATTTTCTTAGTTTCATTTAATTTTCTCCTTTATTAAGTTTGTCTAAATCGAATTCCTCAATTTCGACACCCATTGCTTTTCTAAGCTTAACATAATTTAAATGCTTAGTTCTTTTTCTAATAGTAAACATATCATAAAACCACATAACTAACAAAACACCTAGTGTACAAAGTTTTGTTAATCCAGAACGTTTATCTCCTACATAGAATCTATCAACTCCGAATATTCCAAAGATTGATAGCAATTGAGCAATAATAGGTTTTTTAAACTTTTTAATTTGTTCAATAGTTGCATCTATTAATGCCTGATCCTTTGCAGTTGTTTCCTTGTAGAGTTCTTCAAGCTCAGCAAAATTCTCTCTAGGAAGACATGATTGAGCTATTTTTAGAAGTTGCTCTGCACTCATTGATTTACTTGAGTTGGTTTTTTTAACAGTATTTTTATCATCCATAATTAAATATAAGCCTTTCTTCGTTAATAGTATATCAAAGCGCTTTCTTAAAATAAACTACTATTTTTTATTTTCAAAATATTTTATATATCAAAATAGCCCTTCCAATATAAAAATATTGATTTTACACGCTTTTTTTGTTGATTTGCTAGCAATAAAAATGTACAATACAAGCAGGGTAAAAATATGAAAAAAGTAGAGTTAACTATTAATAATCCTCAAGGACTTATATCAAGAAAAGCTGCCGAGCTTGTCGGAGCTGCAAATCGATTCAAATCAAATACTATTTTAAAAACTCCATCAGGTGATGAAGCCGATTTAAAATCAATAATGAACGTTTTTGATACTTTGATTAATTTTGGTGAAACGTTAATAATCGAAATTGATGGCGTTGATGAGGATGATGCGGCAAGTGCATTTGAAAAACTGATCGCAAACGGAATGTTTTAAAACGATTAATTAATGCAGTTAATACTGCATTTTTATTTTGCAATTATCATATTTTTAAATATGCGAGCCTTTATAACGATAAGTAAAGATAATTTAATTCATAATTATTTCGAAATCAAAAGAAATACAAAAAAAGAAATCATGGCTGTAATTAAAGCAAACGCATATGGGCATGGAATAAAAGAAATAAGCAAAGAATTATCCTATATAAACTGTTACTTTTTTGTCGTCGCAACACTGCAAGAAGCAATAATGACAAGAAAAAATCTTATCTATGCACCAATACTCCTCCTTGAAGATTCAGATGATATTAGAGTTATGATATCACTAAAAATAACATTAGCCATTACGAATATGACTCAACTTAAAAGAATTATTAATACAAAATATCCACTTATGATTCAAATCTGCATTGATACCGATATGAAACGAGATGGACTTGATATTGGTGAATTAAAAGAGGCATTAGAATTAATCAAGTCATCAAAACTTAAACTTGTTGGAATTTATACACATCATACAGGAATTAATGAATATAAAAAAGAATGCAATACTTTTATTGACGCTCTAGAAAAATTAAATAACAAAATATTTTTTCATCATAAAGCTAGCAGCACAATCATGTTAGAAGATATAAATCAAAATGATAAACATATTAGAATTGGTGGAGCGTTATATGGCTTATGCCAATATGAGAACATCAATTTAAAACAAGTAATGTCACTTAATGCACCAATTTATAGTGTTAAACCAATTAAAAAAGGTGAAGCTATAGGCTATGATGATGGAAGCAAAGCAGATAGAGATGGAACGATAATATCAATTCCATTTGGATATAGTGATGGCTGGCCAAAATACTTAACAATATGTATCTATTATAAAGGTAGAATATTTAAAAGTGTCGGTGGCAGAATGATGAACCATACTCTTTTTATAATCGATAATAAATACAATCCTAAAGTTGGTGATTTAGTCGAATTGATTGGTTCACATCTAACAGTTTTTGAATTAGCAAAAATGTATAACATGATCCCATATGAGGTGACCACAACGCTTTCAGCAAATTTAAAAAGAACTGTTAAATAGCTCACCCCCACTCACTATCGCACCACCGAGGCTGCGACCCCCGGGAGCGGCCGAGGTGGTGCGATAGGGAGTGGGGGTGCGCCAGTTCGTTACGAGTTTACCGCTGCTAGCTTTACGACTATTTCACCATATATAGAAACTGGCTACAACTATGGCATGGCACAGCTTAATTCAGAATAATAAACTAAAGTGTTGCTTATTTTTGAATTAATCCTT